>VBDL01000447.1 GCA_005884255.1 Betaproteobacteria bacterium
CTCGATGATCATGCAAGGCACGTCGATTTATGAACTGGTGTCCAGTGCCTACCAGGTGACACTGGTCGGGGCCTTCGTGCCGCTGGCCTTCGGGCTGTACTGGAAGCGCGCCACCACGCAGGGTGCGGTGATGTCGATCGCGCTGGGCATCGGCGTGTGGCTGATGTTCTTCCCGCAGCTCACGAATTGGGGCGAGGCCTTCCCGGGCCAGCTGGCCGGCTTGCTGGCTGCCTTGTCCGGCATGGTGGCGGGTTCGCTGGGCCCGCAGTTGATGCGCAACAAGCATGCCGTGCACGAGTTGGCGGGCTTGAAGACTTGAGGCGGCGGCACCATCTGTGGGGCGGCAGTCTTCCCGGGGCTGCCGCCTTATAATTTCGCGTTTTGAATCAAGGGTTTAGCCATGCCGATCTACGCCTATCGCTGCGCCGACTGCGGCCACACGAAAGACGTGCTGCAGAAGCTGTCCGACCCCGTGCTCACCACCTGCCCGTCCTGCGGGGCCGGAGCCTTCCAGAAGCAGCTCACCGCCGCCGGCTTCCAGCTCAAGGGCTCGGGCTGGTACGCGACCGATTTCAAGGGCGGTGCGTCGAACGACGCTAGCAAGCCGGCACCGGCCGGCGAGTCGGCGGCCACTGCGGCGGCACCCGCGGCCAGCAGCTCGCCCGCGAGCGCTCCCGCCACCCCGGCAGCCGGCTGCGGCGGCTCCTGCGCCTGCCACTGACGTGAAGAAATACCTCATCGCCGGCCTGCTGGTCTGGCTGCCGCTGGCGATCACGATCTGGGTGCTGCACTCCATCCTCGGCGCGCTCAACGGCATGTTCGGCGCGTTGGTGTCGGCCGGCCAGGCGGTGCTGCCCACGGGGGCGTACGAGCCGCTGCAGCTGCTGCGCAACATCCCGGGGCTGGGCGTCATCATCCTCATCGCCGGCCTGCTGCTCACCGGCATGTTCGCCGCCAACATGGTCGGCCAGTGGTGGCTGCACCAGGGCAACCGGGTACTCAGCCACATCCCGATCGTCAAGTCGATCTACAGCTCGGTCAAGCAGGTCTCCGACACGCTGTTCTCCAGCAGCGGCCAGGCCTTTCGCGAGGCAGTGCTGGTGCAGTATCCGCGCCACGGCTCGTGGACCATCGCCTTCATCACCGGCAAGCCCGGCGGCGAGGTCGCGCAGCACCTGTCGGGTGACTACGTCAGCGTCTACGTGCCGACCACGCCCAACCCGACCTCGGGCTTCTTCCTGATGGTGCCGCGCTCGGAGATCGTCGCGCTGGAGATGAGCGTGGACCAGGCGCTGAAGTACATCATCTCGATGGGCGTGGTGGCGCCAGGCGCCATCGAGGCGCACGGCGCGCCGCCGGTGGCGCGAAATCCGGTGGGTTGAACGCAGACAGGCTAAGCGTTCAACCCGGAGGGCTTTCTTCCCGACGCCCCGCCAGCGCCGCTCTTTCCCAGGCCGCCTGCAAGCCGGCCGCACCGAACAAGCCTTGGAGTTGATCCCATGAGAACCAGCTACTGCGGCCTCGTCAGCGAAGCGCTGATGGGCCAGACCGTCACCCTGATGGGGTGGGCCCACCGCCGCCGCGACCATGGCGGCGTTATCTTCATCGACCTGCGCGACCGCGAAGGCGTGGTGCAGATCGTCTGCGACCCCGACCGTGCCGAGACCTTCAACATCGCCGAGGACGTGCGCCACGAGTTCTGCCTCAAGGTGGTGGGCCTGGTGCGCCCGCGCCCGGCCGGCACCGAGAACGCCAACCTCACCAGCGGCAAGATCGAGGTGCTCGCGCACGAGCTCGAGGTGCTGAACCCGAGCGTCACGCCGCCGTTCCAGCTCGACGACGAGAACCTGTCGGAGACCACGCGCCTCACGCACCGCGTGCTCGACCTGCGCCGCCCCTACATGCAGAACAACCTCAAGCTGCGCTACCGCGTGGCGATGGAGGTGCGCAAGTTCCTCGACGAGCAGGGCTTCGTCGACATCGAGACGCCGATGCTCACGCGCAGCACGCCCGAGGGCGCGCGCGACTACCTGGTGCCTTCGCGCGTGCACGACGGCATGTTCTTCGCGCTGCCGCAATCGCCGCAGCTCTTCAAGCAGCTCTTGATGGTGGCCGGCTTCGACCGCTACTACCAGATCACCAAGTGCTTCCGCGACGAGGACCTCCGCGCCGATCGCCAGCCCGAGTTCACGCAGATCGATATCGAGACCAGCTTCCTCGGCGAGGAGGAGATCCGCGCGCTCACCGAGGCGATGATCCGCACCGTGTTCCGCAAGGCGCTGGGCGTCGAGCTGCCGGTGTACCCGGTGCTGAAGTACGCCGAGGCGATGCACCGCTTCGGCTCCGACAAGCCCGACCTGCGCGTGAAGCTGGAGTTCACCGAGTTCACCGATGTGATGCGCGAGGTCGACTTCAAGGTCTTCTCGACGCCCGCCACCACCAAGGGCGGCCGCGTGGCGGCGCTGCGCATTCCCGGCGGCGGCGAAATGAGCCGCGGCGAGATCGACGGCTACACCGAGTTCGTGAAGATCTACGGCGCCAAGGGCCTGGCGTGGATCAAGGTCAACGACGTCGCCAAGGGCCGTGAGGGCCTGCAGTCGCCCATCGTGAAGAACCTGCACGACGGCGCGATCGCCGAGATCCTCGCGCGCACCGGCGCGTGCAACGGCGACCTGATCTTCTTCGGCGCCGACAAGGCGAAGGTCGTCAACGACGCGCTGGGCGCCCTGCGCGTCAAGGTCGGCCACAGCGACTTCGGCAGGGACAAGGGCTTGTTCGAGGACCGCTGGGCGCCGCTGTGGGTGGTCGACTTCCCGATGTTCGAGCACGACCCCGAGGGCGACCGCTGGAACTCGGTGCACCACCCGTTCACCGCGCCGAAGGACGGCCATGAGGACCTGATGGACACCGACCCCGACGCCTGCATCGCCAAGGCCTACGACATGGTCCTCAACGGCTGGGAGCTCGGCGGCGGCTCGGTGCGTATCCACCGCGCCGAGGTGCAGAGCAAGGTCTTCAAGGCGTTGAAGATCGACGCCGAGGAGGCGCAGATGAAGTTCGGCTTCCTGCTCGACGCGCTGCA
>VBDL01000448.1:0-1521 GCA_005884255.1 Betaproteobacteria bacterium
AAGCCTGAATCAATCCGAGTAAGCCGTCCAACATCCCCCAGGAGACACACCATGCGCGAAGCCGTCATCGTTTCAACCGCCCGCACGCCGCTCACCAAGGCGCACCGCGGCGAATTCAACATCACGCCCGGCGCTACGCTGGCCGCCTTCGCGGTGCGCGCCGCGGTGGAGCGCGCCGGCATCGACCCGGCAATGATCGAGGACGCGATCCTCGGCTGCGGCTACCCCGAAGGCACCACCGGCCGCAACGTGGCGCGCCAGAGCATCGTGCGCGCCGGCCTGCCGATCAGCATCGCCGGCACCACGGTCAACCGCTTCTGCGCCTCCGGCCTGCAGGCCATCGCGATGGAGGCGGGACGCATCATCGTCGAGGGCGCGCCGGCCATGATCGCGGGCGGCGTGGAAAGCATCTCGCAGATTCGCACCCGCAGCGCCACCGACAGCGGCGACAGCGGGATGGACCCGTGGATCGTGGAGCACAAGCCCGCGCTCTACATGGCGATGATCGAAACCGCCGACATCGTGGCCCAGCGCTACGGCATCAGCCGCGAGGCGCAGGACCGCTTCTCGGCCGAAAGCCAGCGCAGAACCGAAGAGGCGCAACTCGCCGGCCGCTACCGCGAGGAGATCGTGGCCTGCACCACCACCATGGCCGTGACCGACAAGGAAACCAAAGCGGTGAGCCAGCGCGAAGTCACGATCGATGTCGACACCTGCAACCGCCGCGGCACCACCTACGAAGGGCTGGCCAAGCTCGAACCCGTGATGGGCGCGGGCAAGTTCGTCACCGCCGGCAATGCCTCGCAGCTCTCCGACGGCGCCTCGGCCTGCGTGCTGATGGAAGCTAAGGAAGCGGAGCGCGCCAACCTCAAGCCGCTGGGCGCCTTCCGCGGCCTAGCGGTGGCCGGCTGCGAGCCCGACGAGATGGGCATCGGCCCAGTGTTCGCGGTGCCGAAACTGCTGGCGCGCCACGGCCTGAAGGTCGACGATATCGACCTCTGGGAACTCAACGAAGCCTTTGCTTCGCAGTCCATCTACTGTCAGGAAAAGCTGGGCATTCCCACCGAGCGGCTCAACGTCGACGGCGGCGCCATCTCCATCGGCCACCCCTTCGGCATGACCGGTGCGCGGCTCGCGGGCCATGTGCTGATCGAAGGCAAGCGGCGCGGTGCGAAGTATGCCGTCGTGACCATGTGCATCGCCGGCGGTATGGGCGCCGCGGGGCTGTTCGAAATCTACTGAGGATGACCATGAGCCCCCACGTTCACATTCGCTCACTGCCCCCCAAGGGGGCGCATGCCTCCCTAGAGGCGGCTCGTCGAAAGGCATAAGCATGGACCTGAACTTCACCTCCGAAGAAGAAGCCTTCCGCGACGAAGTGCGTGCCTTCCTGGCGGACAAGCTGCCGAAGCGCCTGTCCGACAAGGTCGCGAGCGGCAAGCACCTCGGCAAGGCCGACATGGAAGAGTGGCACGCCATCCTCAATGCGCGCGGCTGGCTCGCCAACCACTGGCCCGAACA
>VBDL01000448.1:1563-6404 GCA_005884255.1 Betaproteobacteria bacterium
CATGCGCCGCGCATCGTGCCCTTTGGCGTGAACATGCTCGGGCCGGTGCTGATCAAGTACGGCAACGAGGCGCAGAAGCGCCACTGGCTGCCGCGCATCCTCGACGGCTCGGACTGGTGGTGCCAGGGCTACTCGGAGCCTGGCGCCGGCTCCGACCTCGCGGCAGTCAAGACCTCGGCCGTGCGCGGCACCGACGCACGGGGTGACCACTACATCGTCAACGGCCAGAAGACCTGGACCACGCTGGGCCAGCACGCCAACATGATCTTCTGCCTGGTGCGCACCAACCGCGAGGCCAAGAAGCAGGAGGGCATCAGCTTCCTCTTGATCGACATGAAGTCGCCCGGTGTCGAGGTGCGGCCCATCATCACGCTCGACGGCGAGCATGAGGTCAACGAGGTGTTCTTCGCCGACGTGCGCGTGCCGGCCGAGAACCTGGTGGGCGAAGAGGACAAGGGCTGGACCTGCGCCAAGTACCTGCTGACCTACGAACGCACCAACATCGCCGGCGTCGGCTTCTCGGTGGCCGCGCTGGAACAGCTCAAGGAAATTGCCGCGAAGCAGACGAAGAACGGCATGCCGCTTTCGGAAGACCCGGCCTTCGCCGCGCGCATGGCGCGCGTCGAGATCGACCTCGAAAACATGAAGACCACCAACCTGCGCGTGATCGCGGCCGTGGCCGGCGGCGGCGTGCCCGGCGCCGAGAGCTCCATGCTCAAGATCCGCGGCACCGAGATCCGGCAGGAAATCTCCTCGCTGATCCGGCGCGCGATGGGGCCTTATGCGCGGCCCTTCGTCGCCGAGGCGCTGGAAGAAGGCTTCAAAGGTATGCCGGTCGGCCCCGACTACGCCGCGCCTGCGGCGGCCAAGTACTTCAACAACCGCAAGCTGTCGATCTTCGGCGGCTCCAACGAAATCCAGAAAAACATCATCTCCAAGATGATCCTGGGACTGTAAGGGCTCGGACATGAACTTCGAACACACAGAAGACCGGCGCATGCTCGCCGACAGCCTGAACCGCTTCATCGCCGAGCAGTACAGCTTCGAGAGGCGCGACCGCATCGCCAGGTCGGAACACGGCTTCAGCCCCGAGATCTGGCAGCAGTTCGCCGAACTCGGCGTGATCGGCGCGCTGTTCAGTGAAGCCGACGGCGGCTTCGGCGGCGCTGGCTTCGACGTGGCCGTGGTCTTCGAGGCGCTGGGCCGTGGCCTGGTGGTCGAGCCCCTGCTGGGCGCGCTCATGGTCGGCGAAGCCATCTCGGCCGCAGGCAACGAGGCGCAGAAGGCCCAGCTCGCCGACCTCATCGGCGGCACGGCGATCGCGGCCCTCGCGCATGACGAGCCCGACGCGCACTACGAGCTGGCGCGCGTGCAGACCCGCGCCGAGCGCAGCGGCGACGGCTGGGTACTGAACGGCGCCAAGGCCGTCGTGCTGCAGGGCGAGCAGGCCGACCTGTTCGTGGTCTCGGCACGTGCCTCGGGCGCGGTGGACGGCGAAGCCGGCATCTCGCTGTTCCTGCTGCCCGCGAAAACGCCGGGGCTCACCGTGCGCGGCCGCTGGGCGCCGATGCGCTGCTGGGCGCAGAAGGCCAGGGCCACACCACACTGGAACGTGCCATCGGCCGTGGCGTGCTGGCGCTGTGCGCCGAGGCCTTGGGCGCGATGGACGCGGCCAAGTCGGCCACGCTCGAGTACCTGCGCACGCGCAAGCAGTTCGGCACGCTGATCGGCGGCTTTCAGGCGCTGCAGCACCGCATGGCGGATCTGCTGCTCGAGATCGAGCAGGCCCGCTCGGCCGTGATCAATGCCGCTGCCGCCATCGATGCTGACCGGCTGACGCGCGAGCGCGCGCTGTCGGCGGCCAAGTTCAGCATAGGACGCATCGGCACGCTGGTGGCCGAAGAAAGCATCCAGATGCACGGCGGCATCGGCATGACCTGGGAACTGCCGCTGGCCCACTACGCCAAGCGCCTGGTGATGATCGACCACCAACTCGGCGACGAAGACCATCATCTGCAGCGCTACATCGCGCTCGGCAAGCAGGCCTCCCAATGAGCGATGCCGTATTGAGCCGTCAGGAAGGCGCCGTTCGCATCCTGGTCAACAACAACCCGGCCGCGCGCAACGCCATCACGGCCGGCCTGTATGCCGAGCTGCCGGCTGCCCTGGCCGCGGCGGCGGCCGACCCCGAAGTCGGCGCCATCGTGCTGACCGGCGCCGGCGACTTCTTCTGCTCGGGCGGCGACCTGAACCAGCTGGCAACGCGCCGCGAACTGCCGCCTGCGCAACGGCGCGAGAAGCTCGAAGGCCTGCACGGCATGATCCGCGCGATTCGCGATTGCGGCAAGCCGGTGATCGCCGCCGTCGAGGGCGGTGCGGCCGGTGCGGGCGTGTCGATTGCGCTCGCCTGCGACATGCTGGTGGTGGCGCGCAACGCCTTCTTCTCGGTGGCCTACGTCAAGGTCGGCCTGACGCCGGATGGCGGCGCCACCGCCTTCCTGTCGGAGTTCGTCTCGCGCCAGGTGCTGACCGAGCTGTGCCTGACCGGCGACCGCGTGCCGGCCGGACGCCTCGATGCGCTGGGCGCCGTGAACCGGCTCACCGAGCCGGGCGCGGCACTGGCCGAAGCCGTCGCCCTGGCCACGCGCATCGCCACCGGTCCGGTGCGCGCGAACGCGCGCATCAAAACCCTGTGCCGGCACGCCTACGGTGCCGATCTGGAAGCTCAAATGGAGCTGGAGGCGCAGCTGATGGTCGAGTCGCAGGGCGACGACGAGGCGGCCGAAGGCATAGGCGCCTTCCTTGCCAAGCGCGCGCCGGATTTCGTTGCGCTGCGCGGCAAGCCGAGCGTGCCTTGATGCCAATCATGTCCTTTCATTGCGCAGCCATGCAATGGATTCCTGAACCCCTGGAGTTGCCATGTCAACGATGAATTCCTCGCTACCGCTGGCCGGCGTACGCGTTCTCGATCTGTCCCGTATCCTCGCCGGCCCCTGGTGCGGCATGGTGCTGGCCGACCTCGGTGCCGAGGTGATCAAGGTCGAACACCCTGGGCGCGGCGACGACACGCGCGACTGGGGATTGCGCGTCGGCTCGACCGAGACCGCCTACTTCAACAGCGTCAACCGCAACAAGCGCTCGGTCACGCTCGACCTGCAGACCGCCGAAGGCCAGGAGATCGCCCGTGAACTCGCACGGAAAAGCGATGTCGTGATCCAGAACTTCAAGTTCGGCGGCATTGACAAGCTGGGCCTCGGCTACGAGCGCCTGCGCGAAGATCAGCCCGGGCTGATCTACTGCTCGATCTCGGGCTACGACCGCAGCGGGCCGGAAGCCGCGCGCCCCGGCTACGACCTCGTGGTGCAGGGCGAGGCCGGGCTGATGGCGCTCAACGGCGAGGCCCATCAGCCGCCGCTGAAATTCGGCGTGGCCGCGGTCGACCTGTTCACCGGCATGTATTCGGCCCAGGCCATTCTGGCCGCGCTGTTCGAGCGCCAGAAGACCGGCAAGGGGCGTCACATCGAGATGGCGCTGTTCGATTGCGGGCTGATGATCACCGCCTACTACGGCCTCGAAGCGCTGCTGATGGGCGAGGACCCGCCGCGCTACGGCAACGCCCATCCGTCCATCGTGCCCTACGGCGTCTTCGATGCGGAAGACGGGCCGCTGGTGATCACGGTCGGCAACAACAGCCAGTTCGCACGCTTTTGCACCGACGTGATAGCCCGCCCCGACCTGGCGGCCGATGAACGCTTCAAGACCAACATCCTGCGTTCGGCGAACCGGGAAGCGCTGATGCCCGAGATCAACCGCGAGCTCGGGCGCAGGAAGCGCAAGCAGCTGCTCGAACAGCTGACCCGCTCCGGCATCCCGTGCGGCGAGGTGCTAGGCCTGCACGAGGCACTGACCTCCAAGCGTGCGACCGATGCCGGCCTCGTGACGACGCAGCCGCATCCCGAGGCCGGCAGCGTGAACGTGCTGGCCCCGCCCTACCGCTTCGACGGTGAACGCCTGCCGGTGCGCAGCGCGCCGCCGCAACTGGGCGAAGGGACGCGCGAGGTGCTCCAGTCGCTGCTCGGCCTGTCCGAAGAAAAGCTTTCGCAGTTGAAGGCGAATGGCGTCGTTTGACGTTTGAATCGCCCCCCTATTAACCATGGAGAAGACAATGCAACCCCTGCTGTCCATTTTTGGCTTGACACGCCGCTGCCTGCTCGCCCTGGCGCTGCCGCTGCTCACAGGCGCGGCGTTCGCGCAGGCCTATCCGAACAAGGCCATCAAGCTGATCGTGCCGTTCCCGGCGGGCGGCCCCACCGACACGGCATCGCGCATTGTTGGCCAGAAATTGAGCGAACGCCTGAAGCAGCCCGTGGTGGTCGAGAACCGCGCCGGCGCGTCCGGGTCAATTGCTGCCGTCGCCGTTGCCAAGAGTCCGCCGGACGGCTACACGATCATGATGCTGGCCACGCCCACGCTGCTGGCGCCCCACCTCTACAAGAAAGCCGGCTACGACATCCTGAAGGACTTCGCGCCGGTCGCCACGGTCTATGACCTGCCCATCGTGATGGTGGTCAATCCGACGCTGATGCCCAGCGTGACGGATTTGCAAAAGCTGATCACCCATGCCAAGGCGCAGCCGGGCAAGCTGAACTACACCAGCTCGGGCGTGGGAAGCTTCGGCCACCTGAGCATGGAGTCGCTCAAGGCGCTGGGCCAGTTTGACATGCAGCATGTGGCGTACCGCGGCGGCGTGCCGGCCATCACCGATCTTCTGGGTGGGCAGGTCCCCATGATGTACGCTGATCTTGTCGCGGCGCTGCCGCACATCCAGGCGGGCAAGCTCC
>VBDL01000042.1 GCA_005884255.1 Betaproteobacteria bacterium
CCGACGTGCTCGATGCGCTGCAGGTGCCGCTGGTCGCCACCAGCTCGCATGCGGCGCAGCCTTTGCATGAAGTCGCTTTGCCGCGCCCCTGCGCCTGGGTCTTCGGTCACGAAGGGCAGGGCGTCGATGCCGATCTGCTCGATCGCTGCGCGCTCACCGTGCGCATCCCGCAGCCCGGCGGCGAGGAGTCGCTCAACGTGGCCGCTGCCGCAGCCATCTGCCTGTACGAGTCAGCGCGTCAATAGATCAAGCGATCCGGCCGGATATCGCGCAGGATCGTCGTCGCGATCTCCTCGATCGACTTGTGCGTCGAACTCAGCCACGAGATGCCTTCGCGGCGCATCATGCGCTCGGCCTCGTGCACCTCGTAGCGGCAGTTCTCGATCGCCGCGTACTTGCTGCCGGGGCGCCGCTCGTTGCGGATCTGGCACAGCCGGTCGGGGTCGATCGACAGGCCGAAGCACTTCGGCTTGTGCGTGACCAGCGCCGACGGCAGGTGCCCGCGCTCGAAGTCCTCGGGGATCAGCGGGTAGTTGGCGGCCTTCACACCGTGCTGCATCGCCAGGTACAGCGAGGTCGGTGTCTTGCCACTGCGGCTCACGCCCACGAGGATCACGTCGGCGCTCTCCAGGTTGCGCGCCGACTGCCCGTCGTCGTGCGCCAGCGAGAAGTTGATCGCCTCGATGCGGTCGTGGTACTCCTGGCTCTTCGCGGCGTCGGAGAAGCGGCCGATGCGGTGGTTGGACTTGACGCCGAACTCCGTCTCCAGCGGCTCGACGAAGGCACGAAACATGTCCAGCACCAGGCCGTTGCACAGGCTGCCGGTGACGATGTCGCGCACCTCGTCGTTGACCAGCGTGATGAAGACGATCGGCCGCTTGCCTTCGCGCAGCGCCGTTTCGTTGATCTCCCGCACCACCGCCCAGGACTTGTCGACCGAGTCGATGAAGGGCCGGCGCACATGGCGCGGCTTGGCCGAGAACTGCGCGAGGATCGAGTTGCCGAAGGTTTCGGCGGTGATGCCGGTGCCGTCGGAGACGAAGAACACGGTGCGATGGGGCATGGTGCACGCCAGGGGCGGGAGCGGACTACCGCATCATGATAGAGGCGGGCCGTAGAATAGGGCCCAAATCCTCGCGACATCTCGCCCCATGCGTGCCGCCACCCCCCTCCAAGAATCGACAAACGGGTGGATTGCTGCTGCGCGGGCCGAGGCGACGGCCCCGGTTTTTCATCATCACGGAGCTTCCCCATGTCCACCCTCTTCGAGCCGACCGCCCTGGTCGTACCCTTTGAGAATCTGAGGATGACCGACGTCGAGGCGGTCGGCGGCAAGAACGCCAGCCTCGGCGAAATGATCTCGCAGCTCGCCGCCTCCGGCGTGCGCGTGCCCGGCGGTTTCGCGACCACGGCGCATGCCTTCCGCGAGTTCCTCAAGCACGAGGGGCTGGCCGCGAAGATCAATGATCGCTTGTCGACGCTGAACACCGATGACGTGCGCGCGCTGGCCGAGGCTGGCGCGCAGATCCGCTCGTGGGTCGAGCGCACACCGTTCCCGCCGGCGGTGGAAGCGGCGATCCGCGCCGAGTTCGACAAGCTCACGGCCGACAACCCCGGCGCATCGTTCGCGGTGCGCTCGTCGGCGACTGCCGAAGACTTGCCCGATGCGTCGTTCGCCGGCCAGCAGGAGACCTTTCTCAACGTGGTCGGCATCGACGAGGTGCTGCACAAGATGCGAGAGGTTTTCGCGTCGCTGTACAACGACCGCGCCATCAGCTATCGCGTGCACAAGGGCTTCGCGCACTCGGACGTGGCCCTGTCGGCCGGCGTGCAGCGCATGGTGCGCTCCGACATCGGCTCCGCCGGCGTGATGTTCACCATCGACACCGAGAGCGGCTTCAAGGACGTGGTCTTCATCACGGCCAGCTACGGCCTGGGCGAGACGGTGGTGCAGGGCGCCGTGAACCCGGACGAGTTCTACGTGCACAAGCCGGGCCTGCAGCGCGGCGACTACGCGATCATCCGCCGCAACATGGGCTCCAAGCTGATCAAGATGGAGTTCAGCAGCGCGGCCGAGAAGGCCGCCAGCGGCAAGCTGGTGAAGACCATCGACACGCCGCCGGAGCAACGCAGCCGCTATTCGCTGACCGATGCCGAGGTCACCGAGCTGGCCCGCTATGCGCTGATCATCGAGCAGCACTACGGCCGGCCGATGGACATCGAGTGGGGCCGCGACGGCGTCGACGGCAAGCTCTACATCCTGCAGGCGCGGCCGGAGACGGTGAAGAGCCAGGGCGCGCAGGTCGAGCACCGCTACAAGCTCAAGGGCCACAGCACCATCCTCGCCGAGGGACGCGCCATCGGTCACAAGATCGGTACGGGCCCGGTGCGCCTTGTGCAGTCGACCGCCGAAATGGACCGCGTGCAGCCCGGTGACGTGCTGGTCACCGACATGACCGACCCGAACTGGGAGCCGGTGATGAAGCGTGCCAGCGCCATCGTCACCAACCGCGGCGGCCGCACCTGCCACGCGGCGATCATCGCGCGCGAGCTCGGCATCCCGGCGGTGGTGGGCTGCGGTGACGCCACCGAGACGCTGAAGGACGGGCAGTTGGTCACCGTGGCCTGCTCCGAAGGCGACACCGGTCATGTCTACGACGGCCTGCTCGAGACGGAGATCAGCGAAGTGCAGCGCGGCGAGCTGCCGTACTGCCCGATCAAGATCCTGATGAACGTGGGCAAACCGCAGCTGGCCTTCGACTTTGCGCAGATGCCCAACTCCGGCGTCGGCCTGGCGCGGCTGGAGTTCATCATCAACAACAACATCGGCGTGCACCCGAAGGCCATCCTCGACTACCCGAATGTCGATGCCGATCTGAAGAAGGCGGTGGAGTCGGTGGCCCGCGGCCATGCGAGCCCGCGTGCCTTCTATGTCGACAAGGTGGCCGAGGGCGTGGCGACCATTGCGGCGGCCTTCTGGCCCAAGCCGGTGATCGTTCGTTTGAGCGACTTCAAGAGCAACGAGTACCGCAAGCTGATCGGCGGCTCGCGCTACGAGCCGGACGAAGAGAATCCGATGCTGGGCTTCCGCGGCGCGTCGCGCTACATCAGCGGCGACTTCAGCGACGCCTTCGGCATGGAGTGCGAGGCGATCAAGCGCGTGCGCAACGACATGGGCCTGAACAACGTCGAGGTGATGGTGCCCTTCGTGCGCACGCTGAAGCAGGCCGAGCGCGTTGTCAGCCTGCTCGCCGAGCGTGGTCTGAAGCGCGGGCAGGGCGGCTTGCGCGTGGTGATGATGTGCGAGGTGCCGAGCAACGCGATCCTCGCGGAGCAGTTCCTCGAGCACTTCGACGGCATGTCGATCGGCTCGAACGACCTGACGCAGCTGACGCTCGGCCTCGACCGCGATTCCGGGCTGGAACTGCTGGCCGGCGACTTCGACGAGCGCGACCCGGCGGTGAAGGCGATGATCTCGCGCGCCATCGCGGCCTGCCGCGCGACCGGCAAGTACATCGGCATCTGCGGCCAGGGCCCCAGCGACCACCCGGACTTCGCCGACTGGCTGGCCGACGAGGGCATCGTCTCGATCTCGCTGAACCCCGACTCCGTCGTCGAAACGTGGCAGCGTTTGGCCGCCCGCTGAACTGACTAGCGCTTGATGGGCTTCACGTCGCCGCAATCGTCGGCGACGCGCTGCGCCTGCATCTCCATGTCCATGATCTGCGGCTGCCCTCTCTCGCTGGAGGTGCGCCGCATCTTCATGGTGTAGGCGTGCGGGCCGTTCCCTAGTTCCGCAGCGAAGGTGCTCACTCACAATCCGGCGCCATGGCCGCAGACTCGCCACCACCGCACTTCTCGCGCACGCTGCACCAGCGCTACGGCCTCTTCACGCTGGGCGTGGTGGTGTTCATCGCGCTGGCGGCCCTGCTCGAGCGGCTGGGCTGGCCGCGCGTATGGGTCGGCTCGCTGTTCCTCTTTGCCACCGTGGCGGTGTATGCCTGCATCGGCCTGCTCAGTCGCACGGTCGACGAGGTGGAGTACTACGTGGCCGGTCGCAGCGTGCCGGCGATGTACAACGGCATGGCCACGGCGGCGGACTGGATGTCGGCCGCGTCCTTCATCGGCACCGCGGGCGTGCTGTACCTGCAGGGCTTCGCCGGGCTGGCCTACATCCTCGGCTGGACCGGCGGCTACTGCCTGGTGGCGCTGCTGCTGGCGCCGTACCTGCGGCGCTTCGGGCGCTACACGATTCCCGAGTTCCTCGGCGCGCGCTTCGGCCTGGCGCCGCGCCTGATCGCCGCCGCAGCGGCAGTGGCAGTGTCCTTCGTCTATGTGGTGGTGCAGATCTACGGCGTCGGCCTGATCACCTCGCACCTCACCGGCTTCAGCTTCGAGGTCGGCATCTTCGTCGGTCTGGGCGGCGTGCTGGTGTGCTCCTTCCTCGGCGGCATGCGTGCCGTCACCTGGACGCAGGTGGCGCAGTACATCGTTTTGATCATTGCCTACCTCACCCCGGTGGTGTGGCTGTCGATCAAGCAGACTGGGCAGCCGGTGCCGATGCTGTCGTACGGCACGCAGCTCGCACAGCTGGGCGAGCGCGAGAAGGTGCTGCGCGACGATGCGGCCGAACGCGCCGTGCGCGCGCGCTGGCAGGAGCGGGCCGATGCCGCACAGGCCAAGCTGCGCGACGTGCCTTCGGCAATGGCCGAGGATGCCCGGCAGAGCGCAGAGCGCGTGGCCAGCCTGCGGGGCGAGGATGCGCCGCTGGCGCGCATCCAGCAGGCCGAGCGCGAGCACTCGCGCCTGCCGCGCAGCGAGGCGCAGGCGCACGCGCTGTACGAGCGCGAGCGCGACCGTTCGCGCACGCAGGCCAAGGAGCTGGCCGGCATGCCGCCGCAGGCCTTGCCCTACGCGGCGGGCGATCCGTCGGGCGACGCCGCCGCGCGGCACGCCTACGACAGCGCGCGTGCCAACTTCCTCGCGCTGGTGCTGTGCCTGATGATGGGCACCGCGGCGCTGCCGCACATCCTCGCGCGCAGCTACACCACGCCCTCGGTCGCCGAGGCACGACGCTCGGTGGCGTGGTCGCTGTTCTTCATCGCGCTGCTGTACGTCGCCGCGCCGGCGCTCGCGGTGCTCGTCAAGCTGGAGATCTTCGGCCACCTGGTCGGCACGCCGTTTGCGCAGCTTCCGCAATGGCTGCGCCATTGGTCGAAGTTGGATCCAACGCTGGTGTCGGTGGAAGACATCAATGGCGATGGCATCCTGCAGCTCGGCGAGCTGCAGATGGCCGGCGACATCATCGTGCTGGCCGCGCCGGAGATCGGCGGCCTGCCGCAGGTGGTGACCTACCTCGTCGCGGCCGGCGGCCTGGCGGCGGCGCTGTCCACGGCCGACGGCCTGCTGCTGACCATCTCCAACGCGCTGGCGCACGACGTGTACTACCAGGTCATCAACCCGCGCGCGTCGGCGATCCGGCGCGTGATGCTGTCCAAGGTGCTGGTGCTGGTCGTCGCGCTGGCCGCCGCCGTGGTGGCGTCGCTGAAGATCGCCGACATCCTGCAGTTCGTGTCGGCCGCCTTTTCGCTGGCGTCGTCGGCCTTCTTCCCGGCGCTGACGCTGGGCATTTTCTGGCGCCGCGCCACGCGCGCCGGCGCCACGCTGGGCATGCTCGCGGGCCTCGGCACCTGCGTCTACTACATGGCGACCAACGTGCCGACGCTGCGCACGCTGTTCGGCGTGATGCGGCCGCTGGCCGAGACGCGGTGGTGGGACATCGATCCGGTGTCGGCCGGGGTGTTCGGCGTGCCGGCGGGCTTCGCCGTGCTGGTGCTGGTGAGCCTGCTGACGCCCAAGCCCGCCGACGCCGACCTCCAACTGCTCGACGCCATCCGCTACCCCGGGTCCGACAAGCGGCCATGATAGAATCTTTGGCTTCCCTTGCCGCACCCGTACTCCTGACGCTTCGGGGCGGCTTCCACTCTCGGAAACCACAAGGAGATTCAATGCGTCACTATGAAATCGTGTTGCTGATCCATCCGGATCAAAGCGAGCAGGTTCCGGCCATGCTGGAGCGCTACAAGGGCATCGTCACCGCCGCCGGCGGCAAGGTGCACCGCGTCGAGGACTGGGGCCGCCGCCAGCTGGCCTACATGATCCAGAAGCTTGCCAAGGCCCACTACCTGTGCCTGAACATCGAAGCCAGCAAGGAAACCCTGGCCGAGCTCGAGACGGGCTTCCGCTTCAACGACGCCGTGCTGCGCCACCTCACCGTGGCTCGCGACAAGGCCGAGACGACCCCATCGGTGATGATGAAGGTCGTCGAGAAGGAAGAAGCCCGCAAGGTGTCGCAGGAGGCCGCGGCCTGACGGCCAAGGTGGTGACGCGGCTGCCCGTGCGATGAACCGCTTGGTGCTCCAGGCGACGCTCGTCGAGCGAGGCGCGCCGCGCTACACGCCCGCCGGACTGCCGGCGCTGGACTGCAGCCTGAAGCACGAATCGCAGCTCACCGAAGCCGGGCACGCCCGCCGCGCATCGCTGGAAATCAAGGCGGTGGCGATCGGCGAAACCTCCTCGGTGCTGCAGTCGATGGCTCTGGGCAGCGAAGCCAGCTTCGCAGGCTTCCTGACGGCACAGCGCAACGGCCGAGGCATCGTGTTTCACGTCACCGACATCGCCTCTCTTTCGCATCCGGATTAAACGCATTTAGGAGATCACATCATGCCCCCGCCCCGTGGTAAAGGTCGGTTCTCGAAGGACCGCAAGCCCAAGCGCAATCAACAGTCGCTCCTCTTCCGCCGCAAGCGCTTCTGCCGCTTCACCGTCGCCGGCGTCAAAGAGATCGACTACAAGGACATGGACACGCTGCGCGACTTCATCGGCGAGAACGGCAATATCACGCCGGCCCGCCTGACCGGCACGCGCGCCTTCTTCCAGCGCCAGCTGACCACCGCGATCAAGCGCGCGCGCTTCCTCGCGCTGCTGCCGTACAGCGACCAGCACAAGGTTTGAGGAGCGACACACCATGCAAGTGATCCTGCTGGAAAAGGTCGCCAACCTCGGCAACCTCGGTGACATCGTCAAGGTCAAGGACGGCTTTGCGCGCAACTTCCTGATCCCCACGCGCCAAGCGCGTCGTGCCACGGAAGGGGCCATCAAGGAGTTCGAAGCCAAGCGCGCCGAACTCGAGAAGGCCGCCGCCGACAAGCTCACCGCCGCGCAAACGCTGGGCGAGCAGCTCAGCGGCAAGACGGTGCAAATCACGCAGAAGGCCGGCGTCGACGGCCGCCTGTTCGGCTCGGTGACGAACTTCGACATCGCCGAAGGCCTCGCCAAGCTGGGCTTCAGCGTGCAGAAGAGCCAGGTGCGCCTGCCCAACGGTCCGCTGAAGACCGTCGGCGAGCACGTGGTCAGCGTCGCGCCGCACGGCGACGTTGTCGTCGACGTCACTGTGGCCGTGGTCGGCGAGACGGACTGACGACCCACCCCCTTAGCTTGAAAAGGCCGGCTTCGTGCCGGCCTTTGTCATTGGTGCACCGGCGATTCACACCTTGTCCACCGGATGTCCCCGCTGTTGTCCATCGCCAAACGAGCGTAATGCGCATACGCTCCACGGTTTCGCCGGGGAGGATCGAATCGATGTCCGCTGTCTTCCAACCCTCGCCCTTCAACGCAGCGCGTGACGATGAAGTCGCGCGGCTGCGCGTGCCGCCGCATTCGATCGAGGCCGAGCAAAGCGTGCTCGGTGGTTTGCTGCTGGACAACGGGGCGTGGGACCGTGCCGGCGACCTGCTGACCGACGGCGACTTCTACCGCTTCGAACACCGCACCATCTTCGCCGCCATCGGCACGTTGATCTCGGCCACCAAGCCGGCCGATGTGATCACCGTGTTCGAGCAGCTGCAAAGCGTCGGCAAGGCAGAGGAATGCGGCGGGCTGGCCTATCTCAACGCGCTGGCGCAAAGCGTGCCGAGCGCGGCCAATCTGCGCCGCTATGCCGAGATCGTTCGCGAGCGGGCGATCCTGCGCAAGCTGGTGGCGGCGAGCGATGAGATCGCCACCAATGCCTTCAATCCGCAAGGCCGCTCGGTGTCGCAGATCCTCGACGAGGCCGAAGGCAAGATCTTCAAGATCGGCGAGGAGGGCTCGCGCACCAAGCAAGGCTTCCAGCCGATCAACCAGCTCGTCGTGCAGCTGATCGACCGCGTCAACGAACTGGCGGAGAACGGCGCCGAGGATGTGACCGGCGTGCGCACCGGCTTCTACGATCTCGATCGCATGACCGCCGGCCTGCAGCCGGGTGACCTGCTCATCCTCGCCGCGCGCCCGTCGATGGGCAAGACCGCGTTCGCGCTGAACATCGCCGAGCACGTGTCGGTGCAGGAAGGCCTGCCGGTGGTCGTGTTCTCGATGGAAATGGGCGCGTCGCAGTTGGCGCTGCGCATGGTGGGCTCGCTCGGCCGCATCGATCAGTCGGGCCTGCGCACCGGCCGCCTGCGCGACGATGAATGGGGCCGCCTCACCGAAGCCGTGGACAAGCTCGGCAAGGCCAGCCTCTTCATCGACGAGACACCGGCGCTGACACCCGCGGAGCTGCGTGCGCGCTCGCGCCGCCAGGCGCGCCAGTGCGGCAAGCTCGGGCTGATCGTGATCGATTACCTGCAGCTGATGAGCGGCTCCGGCAAGGGCGAAGAGAACCGCGCCACCGAGATCGGCGAGATCTCGCGCGGCCTGAAGGCGCTGGCCAAGGAGCTGCAGTGCCCGGTGATCGCGCTGTCGCAGCTCAACCGCTCGGTCGAAACGCGCACCGACAAGCGGCCGATGATGAGCGACCTGCGCGAGTCTGGCGCCATCGAGCAGGACGCCGACGTCATCATGTTCATCTACCGCGACGAGTACTACAACAAGGACTCGAAGGAGCCGGGGGTGGCCGAGATCATCATCGGCAAGCAGCGTAACGGCCCGGTGGGCACGGTGAAGCTCACGTTCCTGAAGCCGCTGACCAAGTTCGACAACCTCGCGCCGGGCAGCGTGGGCAGTAGCGAATACTGAGCCTCACGAGAAGTTCAGCCCGCTCACGCGCAGCCACGGCAGCAGCCACAGCCCGCGATCGAGCCGCTCGCGGCTGACGGCCGTGACGTCACGCAGCATCTGCGCCACGTTGCCGGCAATCATCACCTCCGACAGCGCTGGCCCGATCGCGCCGCCTTCGATGAGGAAGCTGTTCTTGATCAGGCCGGAGAAGTCGCCGTTGGCCGCCGGGTTGCCCATCGACAGCCGCCCCACCAGCGCGCCGCGGGACACCCCGGCGATCAGCCGATCACGTGGCGTGTCGCCGGCCGCGAGCTCCCATCCGCCCGCGGCCACCGGCACATGCGGCAGGCCGGTCTTGCGGCTGCCGTAGAGGCTGGGCGTCAACGTGACGAGGCGGCCCTCGCGCAACACCTGCACTGGCGGCGTGGCAAAGGCATCGGCAGAGATGGCGGCCACGCTCGGCGCATCGAAGCGGCTTTGCAGCGTGAGCAGCGGACTCGCGATGCGCTCGCCCACCTTGTCGCGGTACAGCGAGCTGCCGGCAATCAACTGCACGTCGCCGATCTGCCCGTGCAGCCACTGCAGCAGATCGGCCACCGCATGCGGTGACAGCACCACGTCGCCGATGAACTTCGCGGCGATCGGCTGCGTCTCGATCTGGCGCTCGGTGTCGCGCATCATGGGCCCGATGCCGAAATGCTCGCTGGCCGGAGCCCCGCCCAGCGCGTGCGTGCTGCCGTCGGTGTAGTTGAACGAGCTCGAGCGCTTGCCGTCGCGCGCGGTGCCGAACACGCTCATCGCATGCCAGCCCAGGCTGTTGACGAGCCGGCTGCCGCCGCTCGTCAGCGTGAACGTGCGCACGCGCGTGTGCGACGCGAAGGCCTCGTCGAGCATCATTCTTGGCGTGTGCTCGGCGCGAAAGGCGAGCAGCTCGTCGACCTTGCCGGCCAGCAGCGCCTCGTCTGCGCTCTGCGGCCCTTGCACGATGTCGGCCCGCTGATCGGTGGACACCGCGTTCGCGTCGTCGCGCGGCGCCGACCGGGCCTCTGCGAACAGGAGCTCGATGCGGCCGAGCACGGCGTCGTCCGCGAAGTCGCTGAGCTCGGTGCTCGCCTTGCGCCCGTCGACGATGCCCAGCAGCGCCAGCTTGTGCTGCTCGGTGCTGCGCATCAGGCTCGGCTCGTTGTGGTTGACGTTGAGCTCGGTGAGCGTGGTCGCGCTGGCGCTCACCTGCGCATGCTCGAAACCCTGGCGGCGCATCTGCGCAAGCGCGTGCTCGGCGGAGGTCTGGAGATCGATGTTGCTCATGCGCTCGTCCTCATTGCCCGCCGATGTGCGCGCGTGCGCGCAGTGCCGGCCCGCCCATCGAGACGACCATCGGCTGCTTCTTGCCGCAGTAGCCGCTGCAATTCCAGTGCAGGTCGTCCGACACCGCGTCGACGCTTTGCAGCACCTTGATGGCTGAGCCGGAGATCGTGGTATCGCGCACCGCGCGACCAAGTCTGCCGTTCTTGATTTCGTAGGCGAGCGACAGGCCGAACATGAACTCGGTGGTCGAGTCGGCCTGCCCGTTGCCGGTCTGCATCAGAAGGTAGCCGTCGTCGACGCCGGCGATCATCTCGTCGAGCTTGTTCGTGCCGGGCACGATCACCGTGTTGCGCATGCGCACGAGCGGCTCGTCATTCGGGCCATAGGCACGCGCGCTGCCGGTGGCGGCAATGCCCAGCCGCGCAGCCGTCTCGCGGCTGCTCATGAAGCCGGTGAGGATGCCGCGGTCGATGAGCAGGGCATCGCACGCGGGCGTGCCTTCGTCGTCGGCATAGACCGGGATCATCGCTTCCTCGCCCTGGAACGTGTGCGCCACGTCGACCATCGTGACGAGGTCGCTGGCCACGCGCTGGCCGACGAGATCGCCCGTCACCGCGCCGCCGAGCACGAGGTCGGCCTCGCACGGATGGCCCATCGCCTCGTGCGCCAGCATGCCGGCCAGTTCGGGCGCCATCACGACGGTGTGCAGGCCGCCGCGCGCGGGCACCGCGTGGCGCTTGGCCTGCACGTGGCCGTGCAGGCGATCCAGGCGCGGCGCGAGCTCATCGATGGTCAGCGGCAGATCGGCCAGGCTGCCTTTGCGGCTGAGGTACTCGGTCAGCTCGACCGGCGTGCCATCGTCGGCCTGCGCGACGAAGGTGATGTAGCACAGCGCGCGCTGGATGCTGTTGGTCACCGCGCTGCCGGTGCTCGTCTCGACAGTCTTCGTGTGGTGCTCGTCGCTCAGCACGAAGCGCGTGGAGCGCAGGCCCGGGTAGTGCTGGGCGCACCAGGCGTGCAGCGCGGCCAGGCGCTCCATCGTCTCCTGCTGCGTGAACGCCGGGCGGCCACGAAACACATGCTCGCCGCGACAGCTGCCGCCGGGCAGCGTCAACGGCTGCTTGCTGCCGAAGCGCGACATCGCGGCGGCATTGCGTGATGCCTGCTCGACGATGCTGCTCAGGGCGCCTGCCTCGGGCGCCGAGGCGAAGCCCCAGTAGCCGTCGCGGTAGACCCGCGCGCTGACGCCGGCCTCGGCGTTGCGCGTGTTGACGGCGAGGTTGCCATCGATCATCAGCATGCGCGACTTGCGCAATTCGTGGCGGCGCGTTTCCGCATAAGCCGCGCCGGTGGGCGCGGCAAGTGTCTCGGCCATGGTGGTTCCTCTTGTGGAGTGCGCAGAGTCTACGGCGCGGCGCAGGCGCCGCCGCTTCCATTTGTCATTCGGGCGATGACTGTATATATTTAAGGGGTATCAGCTTAGCTCCAGTTGAAGCAAAGTACTTTTTCGCCGCTCAAAGGGCGCGGCACCGTGTGGGCCATCGAGCACCGCTTCAGCCGCGAAAGCCACGAAAGCTTCGATGACGGCTGGGGCACGCTGGAGCAGGCCGCGCAAGAAGAAACGATGGCGCCGGGCACCACGCTGATCGAGGAGCGCGTGAAGTCCATCCTGTCGAGCAACGATTCGCCCGATATCGGCTTCGACCTGTCGATCAACCCCTACCGCGGCTGCGAGCATGGCTGCATCTACTGCTTCGCGCGGCCGACGCACAGCTACCTCAACCTGTCGCCGGGGATCGATTTCGAGACGCGCATCATCGCCAAGGTCAATGCCGCCGAGCGCCTGCGCGAGGCGCTGGCGAGCCCCGGGTACGAGCCCTCGATGCTCAATCTCGGCTCGGCGACCGATGCCTACCAGCCGGCCGAGCGGCGGCTGCGCATCACGCGTTCGGTGGTCGAGGTGCTGTCCGAGTGCCACCACGCGTTCTCGCTGGTCACCAAATCCTCCGGTGTCGAGCGCGATCTCGATCTGATCGCGCCAATGGCCGCGCGCGGGCTGGTCGCCGTCTATGTGTCGATCACCACGCTCGACGCTGAATTGGCGCGCGTCATGGAGCCGCGCGCCGCGGCACCGCATCGCCGGCTGCGCACCATCGAGACGCTGGCCAAGGCAGGCGTGCCGGTCGGTGTGAGCGTGTCGCCGCTGATCCCCTTCATCAACGAACCCGAGCTCGAGCGCGTGCTCGAGGCGGCGCGCGATGCCGGCGCGCGCAGCGCCTTCAGCATCGTGCTGCGCTTGCCGTGGGAAGTGAACCCGCTGTTCCAGCAGTGGCTGCAGCAGCACTTCCCGGACCGCGCCGCGCGCGTGATGGCGCGTGTGCGCGAGATGCGCGGCGGCAAGGACTACGACTCGAGCTTCGGCACGCGCATGATCGGCTCCGGCGTGTGGGCCGATCTGATCCGCCAGCGCCTGCGCAAGGCCTGCGAGCGCCTCGGTCTGAACCGCGAGCGCGTTCCACTCGATCTCACGCAGTTCAGGCCGCCACGGCGCAACAGCGCGCAGGCCGAGTTGTTCTAACCATCCTCGTCGGTGAGCAGATCACCGATGCGCCAGGCTTGGCCGAAAGCCTCCAACCCGTGCGAGCCTCCGTTCACGAGGCGCCGTGCCGATGCGAGGTCGTTATCGAGCACCGCCTGCTTGATGCGCAGCTCGCGGTCCTGCAGGAACACCGCCAGCAGCTGCGCGGCGACCTGCGCGTCGTTGGCCCGCTCGGGCTCGTCGAGCAGCGGCAGCTGCAGGCGCTGGCCATAGGTCGCGTAGTTGGCTCGGCCGGTGAGTTGCACGAAGCCGCGTCCCCTGTAGCGCTCGCCGTCGGGCGCACCCTGGTTGCCCAGATCCTTGCGGTGGTCGTAGAGATCGAAGGGCTCACCGCGCGGCGAGGTGTTGAGGCGCGAGCGGCCTTCATCGATCGGCGCGAAGCCGGCCGTCTCGGCGCGGATCGTGCACAGGGCCATCAGCAGCATCGTGCGGTCGATCAGGTGCGCCTGCCTCATCGCCTCCATCACCACCGGCAGATGCGTTCGGATGTGACCGAGCGGCGCATCGGGAAACATCTGCGCGACCACCTGTGTGCTGAAGCGCTCGCGCGCATCGGCCAGCGCATCGCTCTTCACGAGGCCCAGCGCCTTGAGCGTGCGTGGCCCGGCGATGCCGTCGGCGAGCAGACCTTCGCTGTGCTGGAAGGCAATCACCGCCGCCTCGGTGCCGGCGCCGAAATCGCCGTCGAGCAGGCCAGGGTCGAATCCCGCGGCCTTCAAGGCCGCTTGCAGCTTGCGCACCGCGGGGCCGGTAGTGCCGATTTCGAGCATGGCCATGCTGTGTCTCCTTGCCGTCGCGTTATAGCAGGCGGCTTGGGCAGAGGCGAGTCAATCGCGCAGATCGGGCTCGAAGAAGACCCAGCGCAGCGCCGGGAAGCGCTCGCGCAGCCCGCGCTCGATGCGGTTGATCGCCTCGATGAGCGAGGTCTCGTTGCCTTGCGGATGCAGCCGCGCCTTCACCGACAACATCACTTCGCCGCCGAGCTGCTGCGTCAGCACGTTGTAGACCTGCGCAATCTCCGGCTGCGCCTGCAGATGCGTGTGCAGCGCCCGCACGACTTCGGGGTCGGCGCTGCGGCCGACGAGCAAGGCCTTGATCTCGATGGCGATGAACATCGCCACGACGACGAGCAAGCCGCCGATGACGATCGAGCCTGCCGCGTCCCAGCGCGGATCGCCGGTGATCACGGAAAGTGTGATGGCAAGCAGCGCGAACACCAGTCCACCCAGCGCCGCCAGGTCCTCGCCGAGCACGACCAGCAGCTCGCTGCTGCGCGATTCGCGGAACCAGCGCCACAGCGAGCGCCCGGCGCGCTCCTTGGCGATCTCGCGCAGGCAGCCCCACAGTGAGATGCCCTCGGCGACGACACCGAACCCGAGGATGGCGATGGCCACCAATGCATGGCGCACCGGCTCCGACCCGTGCAGCTTGTGCCAGCCTTCATAGATCGAGAAAACGCCGCCCAGGCTGAACAGCATCAGCGCGACGATGAAGCTCCAGAAGAACACCGCGCGGCCGTGGCCCAGCGGGTGGTCCGCAGTCGGCTCGCGCCGCGCCTCGCGCAGGCCGAGGATCAGCAGCGCCTGGTTGCCGCAGTCGGCGAAGGAGTGGATGGCCTCGGCCAGCAGCGATGACGAGCCGGTGGCCACCGCGCCGGCGGTCTTGGCGGCCGCGATGGCCAGGTTCGCGCCGAGCGCGAAGAGGATGGACTTCAGGACATTGCCGGACGCGTGCGACATCGCAGGAGCGGGGAAGCTTGAGGCCGGCGCATTGTGCCAGCGTGGCCGGGGCGAACACTCAGGCCGGCGACACCGCGGCCTTGCCCGCCGCCACCGCTTGCGCGCTACGCAGCCGCAAGCCGCCGGCCTGCCGGCTGCGCTCGCCGCCGATGGCCGGCAACGCCGGGGCCGCGGCATAGCGCGTGCGCAGCTCGTCGATCTGCGCGGACAACGTGGCTGCGTCCTCGATCTGCGCGTGGTGGCGCTGCAGCGATAAGCGCGCCATGTCGATCAGCTTTCCGTTCAAGGTGGCACGGCCCTGCTCGAGCAGCGCACGCACCGCGTTCTGATGCTGGCCGGCGAGGCTGTGGCCCATGGCCTGCTCGGCCAGCTCGGTGATGCGCTGCTGCGCGGCGCGCACGCGCTCCGCATAGGGCGGGTGGCCGGCGGCCGCGCGCGCGAGCAGCTCGCCCAGCGTCTTCGTGCTGGCGAAGCGCAGCGCCAGCGCATCGATCCAGTCCTCGGCCATGTCCAGCTCCAGCTCAGCGCTGCGCAGCTGCGCCAACAGCGTCAGCAGATTGCACGCGGCTTCGAGGTCGAAGCGCTCGTCGCGCAGCTCGGCGGTCTGTTCCTTCACGGCCGCCACCACCGCGGCGACCTGCCGCTGCAGCATCAGGTGGAAGGTGCCGACGATGGCGACGAAGCGCCTGAGCCGCACGCTGTCCGGTGCCTTCTCCAGCGCATGCGAGAGATTGTCGAGGCAGCGCTGCAGCCCTTTGCTCTCGCGGTCATGAAAGCGCGACACCGCGAGCAGCACCAGCGACTGGAAGTCGAACATCTTCGAGCTGATGCCCAGCAGCGCGGCGCGCTCCAGTGCTTTGGTCGACTCCTCGCGCTCGCCGAGGTAGAAGGCGAGCGCCCCCTGTTTCCGCAGCCGCGTGATCGAGCTCGGCGTCACCGCGCTGGCCTGGCGGTAGGTCTCCAGTGCCTGGCCGAACTGGCCCTGGTCGACCTGCAGCCGACCCAT
>VBDL01000451.1 GCA_005884255.1 Betaproteobacteria bacterium
GGCAGCGCGATCGCGCGCGAGGAGGGCGAGGTCGATTGGCGCTGCACGGGGGGCCTGTTCTGCGGCGCACAACGCAAGGAGGCGATGCTGCACTTCGCGGGCCGCCGCGCGATGGACATCGAGGGGCTGGGCGGCAAGCTCGTCGACCAGCTCGTCGATGGCGGCATCGTGCGCACCTTGCCGGAGCTCTACAAGCTGGGCGTCGCGAAGTTCGCGGCGCTGGAGCGCATGGCCGACAAGAGCGCGGCCAACCTGGTGGCGGCGATCGAGAAGAGCAAGCGTACGACCTTGGCGCGCTTCCTGTATGCGCTGGGCATTCGCCATGTCGGCGAGAGCACCGCGAAGGACCTGGCCAAGCACTTCGGCAAGCTCGACGCGATCATGGATGCGAGCGTCGAACAGTTGCTCGAGGTCTACGACGTCGGCCCGGTGGTCGCGCAAAGCATCCGCACCTTCTTCGACCAGCCGCACAACCGCGAGGTGGCGGAGCAGCTCCGCGCCGCCGGCGTGCACTGGGACGAGCATGAGGGTTCGCAACGCAAGGCGGGCCCGCAGCCGCTGGCCGGCAAGACGCTGGTGCTGACCGGCAGCCTGCCCACGCTGACGCGCGACGAGGCCAAGGGGCTGATCGAAGGTGCCGGCGGCAAGGTCACCGGCTCGGTGTCGAAGAAGACCGACTACGTGGTCGCCGGCGAGGAGGCCGGCAGCAAGCTCGACAAGGCGCGCGAGCTCGGCGTGACGGTGCTCGACGAGGACGGCCTGCGCGCGCTGCTGGCTACACTGCAATGAAGATGCCCCCACGCTCGCTTCGCTCGCTGCCCCCCGAGGGGGTGCGTCAGTCGCTTCGGGCGGCCGGGCGCCACTGACTATGCAGGTCCTCGGCATCGAATCCTCATGCGACGAAACCGGCGTCGCGCTGGTCGACGCAGCCGGCGCCGGCGTGCCGCGGCTGCGCGCCGCCGCGCTGTACAGCCAGATCGACATGCACCAGGCCTATGGCGGCGTGGTGCCGGAACTGGCGTCGCGCGACCACATCCGCCGCGTGCTGCCGCTGGCGCGCGAGGTGCTCGCGCAGGCGGATGCGCAGATCGAGGACATCGACGTCGTTGCCTTCACGCGCGGGCCGGGCCTGGCCGGCGCGCTGCTCGTTGGCGCCGGCGTGGCCTGCGCGCTGGCCGCGGCGCTGGACAAGCCGACGCTCGGCGTGCATCACCTCGAAGGGCATCTGCTGTCGCCGTTCCTCTCGGCCGACCCGCCGGACTTTCCGTTCATTGCGCTGCTGGTGTCCGGTGGCCACACGCAGCTGATGCGCGTGGATGACGTGGGCCGCTACGAGATGCTCGGCGAGACGATCGACGACGCCGCCGGCGAGGCCTTCGACAAGTCCGCCAAGCTGATGGGCCTCGGCTACCCCGGCGGGCCGGCACTGGCGCGGCTGGCGGAGATGGGCAATGCCGATGCGTTCGAGCTGCCGCGGCCGCTCTTGCACAGCGGCAACCTCGACTTCAGCTTCGCGGGGTTGAAGACGGCAGTGATGACGCAGCTCAAGCGCCGCGGCAACGTCTGCGAGCAGGACCTCGCGGACCTGGCCGCGAGCACGCAGCAGGCGATCGTCGATGTGCTCACGAAGAAGTCGCTCGCGGCGCTGAAGCAAACCGGCCTGACGCGGCTGGTGGTGGCCGGCGGCGTCGGCGCCAACCGGCATTTGCGCGAGCAGCTCGATGCGCAGTGCGCGAAGCGCGGCGTGCGCGTGCACTACCCCGAGCTGCACCTGTGCACCGACAACGGCGCGATGATCGCGATGGCCGCCGCGCTGCGATTGCAACGCGGCCGCGCCACAGCGCAGCGCGACTACGCCTTCGACGTGAAGCCGCGCTGGTCGCTCGACCAGATATAGCCGCCGCTGCGCCGGGCCGCCCCAAGCAAGGCGGCACCCTCTCGGAGGGTGGCCGCGGTAATCCGCGGCCGGGTGTCGTCAGTTGATCTGGATGCGCGAGACGGCCGGCCGGCGCTTCGTCAGCGTCAAGCTCAGCACGCCGTTCTCCAGCTTCGCCGACGATTGCGCTTCGTCGAGCTCTACCGGCAGCGTGAAGCTGCGCGCATAGCGCGACGCGGCACGCTCGCGGTAGACGATGCGCTCGCTGTCCTTGCGCTCTTCGCTTTGCGCGGTTTGCGCCTCGATGTCGACGCGGCGGCCATCGATGCTGACCTTCACGTCTTCCTTGGCGATGCCTGGCAGATCCAGCGTCACGGTGTAGGCGGTGTCCGTCTCCGCCACGTCGAGGGCAGGGCTGCGGCGCGCCGGTGTGTTGAACAGGTAGGCGCTCGCGAGCGCGCTCGTACGGGGCAGGGGAACGATGAACATGGTCACTCCTAGAATCGATGCGGGCGTCGTGCCCATGGCGCTGAGTTGGCAGCGCTCGCTTTCTTTTCAAGACCCTTCATGCAATTGATTTCTCTGGCCCGCCGGGCCTTTGCCGTCGCAGGCCTGACGCTGGCTTCGCTGGCCGGCGCACAGCCGGCCGAGCCGATCAAGCTCGCGCTGAT
>VBDL01000043.1:0-13501 GCA_005884255.1 Betaproteobacteria bacterium
GCGGATAGCTGCCCCACTCGCGGCTGGCCACCGCGTGGGTGGTCTCGTCGGTGCGCACGCGCTCCTTCAGCGCGCGGCTGGTGGTCTGCAGCACGTTGCCGTGGATCTGTTGCTGCACGCCGGCCGGGTTGACCATCAGCCCCGCATCGTGGCCGACGACGACGCGGCTCACGTGCACGTCGCCGGTGATCCTGTTGACCTCGACATCGGCCACCCACGCGGCCCAGGCGGAGGCGAAGCCGGGAAACTTGCTGTGCACATAGCGCGCATAGGCGAAGCCCTGGCCCTTGAGGATGTCGCCTTCAGCCCTTTGCTGCTGCGGCTGCGTGTGCGCGATCCATCCGGCGCGCTCGGCGGTGGCCTGCACCAGATCGACGGCGCGCGGGTCCTTCAGGTGCTGCAGCCGGTACTCCACCGGGTCGACCTGCGCCTCGCTCGCCAGCTCGTCGATGTAGCTCTCGTGCGCGAACGAATTGGGCAGCGCCGACACGCCGCGCAGCCACGACGCGCGCAGGATCGGCGCCATGTCGTTCGCCGCGACGCGCAGGTTCGCGTAGGCATAGGGCGGCACCGCAGTGCGGTCGCCCATCTGGTAGGCCTGCGCGTCGGGCGCGATGGTCCGCGTGAGCAGCAGCGCCAGCGTCGGCGCGCCGTTCGACGGGTATGAAGTCTGGAAGTCGTAGGCGGCGATCGAGCCGTCTTCGTTCAGCCCGCCGTTCACCTGCATCAGCTGCGCCGCGCCCTTGGGCTCCCACGCATGCTCCTGCTCGCGCGTGAGCTGCACGCGCACCGGCGCGCCCACCGCACGCGACAGCAGCGCTGCATCGGCGGCCACGTCGTCGGCGCAGTTGCGGCCATAGCAGCCGGCGGCCTCCATGCGGATCACGTCGATCGCGGTGTCCGCGAGGCCCGTGAGGCGCGCGAGATCGGCGCGCAGCACGTGCGGGTTCTGCGTGCCGGCCCACACGGTGAGCGTGCTGCCTTGCCAATCGGCCAGCGCGCACGACGGGCCGATCGACGCATGCATCTGGTACGGCCACACGTAGCTGCGCGGCATCGGCTTCGCCGCGCCGGCGATCGCGGCGTCGACGTCGCCCTGCTCGGCGAGCATCCGCTTCGTCGACGGGTTGTTGCGCAGCGCATGCTCGAGGTCGCCCAACGCCGGCATGCCGGGCCACGGCTTCCAGCGCACGTCGAGCGCACGCATCGCGGCCTCGGCCTGCTCTTCGCGCTCGGCGACGATGCCGATGAAGTCGCCAATCACGACGGTCTTCACGATGCCGGGCAGCTGCGCAATCGACGATTCGTCGACCGACTCCAGCGTGTTGCCAACGAACTCGCCCGCATCGACGCCGGCATACGGCGGCCGCACGACGCGGCCGTGCAGCATGCCGGGCACACGCATGTCGTGCACGAAGACGAGCTCGCCGGTGGCCTTGGCGGGGATGTCGACGCGTGGGACCGATTGGCCGACGACGCGGTAGTCGTCGGGCGATTTCAGCGGCGCCTGCGTGTCGATCTTCAGCTCGACGTGGCGGTCCTTCAGGAGCTGCGCGTAGCTGATGCGCCGCTCCGCCTCACCGCGCACGCGCACGGCGCCGTGGCGCACGTCGAGCTGCTCGATCGGCGTTTGCAATGCCGCGGCTGCCTGCTCGAGCAACCATGCGCGCGCGGTGGCCACCGCTTGGCGCAGTGGCACCGCATGGATCTGGATCGATGCGCTGGCGATGGTCGCGCCCTGGTTGGGGGCGCGCGCGGTGTCGCCGAGCACCATGTTCACGCAGGAGAGCGCGACATCGAGCTCCTCGGCGGCCGTGCGGATGCCGGTGCCGAGATCGACGTGGCCGTGCAACGCGGTGACGCTGCCGTCGTCCCACACGGCGACGAGGATCTCGACGCCTTCGGCCGGGTTGCCCGGCACCAGCGTCGGCTGCCCCGGCGCGGGTAGCGGCGCCGGCGGCGGGTCGCGCACGACGAGCAGCACGCCCGTCGCCTCATGAAAATCGGCCCGCGTGTGCGGCAGATCCGCTCGGCGGGTCATGGATTCGGATTCGTAGGGTGGGCTTCAGCCCACGGGTTCTCCGCGTGGGCTGAAGCCCACCCTACGGCTCTATGCACGGCATCAAGGATTTCCAGATGAGTGCCGCACCGGCACAAGTTGTGCGACAGCGCGTCCCTCACCTGCTGCTCCGTCGGCCGCGGCGTGCGCTCCAGCAGCGCCACCGTCGCGATGATCATGCCGTTGAGGCAGTAGCCGCACTTCGCCGCCTGCGCGTCGATGAAGGCCTGCTGCACCGGATGCGGCTTCTCGCGGCTGCCCAGCCCTTCGAGCGTGGTGACCTCGCGCCCGGCCACGCCGCCCACCGGCACGATGCACGAGCGCGCCGGCACGCCGTCGAGCAGCACCAGGCAGGCGCCGCATTCGCCGAGGCCGCAGCCGTACTTCGGGCCGTTGAGCTGCAGGTCGTTGCGCAGCACCTGCAGCAGCGACGCATCGGCCGGCACCGCGAGCGCATGCGCCTGGCCGTTGACCGTCAACGCGATCGGTTTCGCTTCAGCGCACGAGGCTGCCATCCTTGGTGTACATCTCCAGGTCGACGAAGCTCGACCCGTTGTGGTTGCGCGGACCGTACTCGACGGGGTAGTCGGCGATTTTCGCGCTACCGAAGCTTTCCATCGCGGCGATGAAGCCGTCGCGCGTCAGGCCTCTTCCGGAGCGCTTCAGGCCTTCGACGAAGACGCGCGCGGCGATGTAGCCCTCGAGCGCCGTGTAGCTGTCGGCCTTGCTGCCGAACGCTTCGCGGTCGCGCCGGTAGTCGGCCACGATCGCGTGGCGCGTGAGGCCCGGCGGCGGCACGATGCTCGCGGTGACCAGCCCTTCGAGCCCGCCGTTCAGCCGCTGCGCGCTGCCCTTCGCATCGGTGATGCCCACCGACAGCGTGTACAGCGGTGCCACGCCGCCGCCGCCGCGGTAGTCGCGCAGGAAGACCTCGACCATGCGGCCGGCGAGGATCATCACCACGGCGCCGGGCTTGTCCTTCGTCAGCGCACCCACGACGTCCTTCGCATCGGTGGCGGCGATCTCCATCGGCGTCGACTGCAGCACCTTCACGTCGTACTGCGCGGCGAGCTGCAGGCAGGTCTCGAGGTTGCCCTTGCCGAAGGCGCTGTTCTGGTAGACCACCGCGATGTTGCGGATGCCCAGGGTCGCCAGGTGGCTGACGATCTTCTTCAGCTCCTGCTGGTAGCTGGCGCGCACGTGGAACAGGTGCTTGTTGAAGTTCGTGCGGAACGACGTGGTGCCCACCAGCGGCGCGAACATCGGCGCGCCGGCCTGCTCGGCGATCGGCATCGCGGCGATCAGGTTGCCGGTGGCCACGTAGCCGATCAGCGCGAACACCTTCTCGTCGTCGAGCAGCTTGCGCGTGTTCTCCGCCGTGCGCTTCGGGTCGTAGCCATCGTCGAGTGACACCAGCTCGAGCTTGCGGCCGAGCACGCCACCGGCCTTGTTGACGCGGTCGAAGTACAGCGTGATGCCGGCGCGGTAGTCGTTGCCGAAGTCGGCCGCCGGGCCGCTGAACACGGCGGATTGGCCGACGCGGATCCGCGTGTCGGTGACGCCCGTCTCTGCTTGCGCTGCGGACACGAGCAGCCCCATGCACGCGGCGGCGAGGCCGCGTGTGAATCCAACCATCCCCATATCAGTTCTCCATGGTCACATCGGCAGTAAGGCTCTTCTTTGCATGGTGAGCTCCTCGATGGACCGATTCAGACGCTCAGGTAGGCGCGGCGCACCTCGTCGTTCGCCGCGAGCTCGGCCATCGTCGCCTGGTAGCGGATCTGCCCCTTCTCCAGCACATAGGCACGGTCCGACACCAGCTCGGCGAAATGCATGTTCTGTTCCGACAGCAGGATGCTCACGCCCTGCGCCTTGAGCTCGAGGATCATCTGTGCCATCTGCTCGACGATCACCGGCGCCACGCCTTCGGAGGGCTCATCGAGCAGCACGAGGTAGGGGTTGCCCATCAGCGTGCGCGCGACGGTGAGCATCTGCTGCTCGCCGCCACTCATGCGCCCGCCGGGGCGATCAGGCATCTCGCCGAGGTTGGGGAAGAGCTTGAACAGGGCCTGCGCGGTCCACTGCGGCGCGGCGCTGCCATCGGCCCATTGCCGCGGCGGCTGGCGGCCGACCTCGAGGTTCTCCAGCACCGTCAGGTCGGCGAAGACGCGCCGGTCCTCGGGCACGAAACCGAGGCCCAGACGCGCCACCGCGTGCGGGTCGCTCTTGGAGATGTCGTGGCCCATGAAGGCGACGTTGCCGCGGCGCTTGGCCATCAGGCCCATCAGCGTCTTCAAGGTGGTGGACTTGCCGGCGCCGTTGCGCCCCATCAGCGCGACCACTTCGCCGCGCCGCACCTGCAAGTCGACGTCGTAGAGGATCTGCGCGGCGCCGTACCAGGCGCACAGGCCCTTGGCATCGAGCAGCGTGTCGCCGCCGTCCATCGGCACGTGCTTGGGCGGGTTGGGACTCATCACGCCGCCTCCGTGGAATGACTACCCCCGTCGCCTGCGGCTCCTGGCCCCCCGAGGGGGCCGTCGCTCCGCCTTGGGGCGGCCCGGCAGCTGCGCTCGAAGTCGGTGCTGCCTACGGCAGCAATCTCGACTAGCGGTTGAAGGGCGCGCCCTGCAGCTTGGTGCCGGCCTTCAGGCCGCGCTTGGCGAACCAGCCCTGGTTCATCTCGAGCACGAAACGCACCGGCTTGGCCGAGCAGTGCGAATCGAGCGTCTGCGGCTTCATGTCATCGAGGTTGACGATGGTGCCGTCGTCGGTGATGAAGGCGATGGACAGAGGCAACAGCGTGTTCTTCATCCAGAAGCACTGGGTGGCCGGCTGCTCGAAGACGAACAGCATGCCGTCCTGCGCGGGCATGGTCTGGCGGAACATCAGGCCGGTGGCGCGCTCGTCTGGCGTCTGCGCCACTTCGGCTCGGATGTTGTGGATGCCGGCATTGAGCGTGATGGCCGGCAGCTTCTGCGGGCCGTCCTGGGCGGCGGCCAGCGTGGACACGGCCGCGGCGGCGGCGAGGAGGATCTGGGAGAGTCTCATGTCGGGCAGTGCGGTGTTCGGTGGATTATCGCGGCCCCAAAACGACAATGCCCGGCGCGGAGCCGGGCATCGAGCACAAACCCGTGGCAAGCCAACGGGCTCAGGCGAAACCAAGAATTACTTCTTGGCTTCTTCCTTCTTGGCTTCGGCCTTCTTCTCTTCCTTCTTGGCTTCAGCCTTCTTGGCGGCGCCCGAAGCGGCGGCAGAAGCGGCAGCGGCCGGCTTGGCCTCTTCCTTCTTGGCGTCAGCGGCGAAGGCGCCGGTGGCGGCGAAAGCGGCGGCGATCAGGGCGGCCAGGAGCTTGTTCATTTGAATGGACCTTTCGAAAGTTGAATTCACCCCCCTCCAACCGGGAGGCGAGCGGTCAACGCACCGCCGCGCAAGCCGGTTGACAGGCGGCGTGACTAAAATGTTCAGTCCAGATCAACACACGTATCGCTGCGGAGCCAGACCACATGTACCAGCACATCAAGGTGCCCGAGGGCGGGCAGAAGATCACCGTCAACACGGACTTCTCGCTCAACGTCCCGAACAACCCCATCATTCCGTACATCGAGGGGGACGGCACCGGCTTCGACATCACGCCGGTGATGATCAAGGTGGTCGATGCGGCGGTGGAGAAGGCCTACGGCGGCAAGAAGAAGATCCACTGGATGGAGATCTACGCGGGCGAGAAGTCGACCAAGGTCTATGGGCCGGACGTCTGGCTGCCCGAGGAGACCCTGAAGGTCCTGAAGGACTATGTCGTCTCGATCAAGGGGCCGCTGACGACGCCGGTCGGCGGTGGCATCCGTTCGCTGAACGTCGCGCTGCGCCAGGAACTGGACCTTTACGTCTGCTTGCGCCCGATCCAGTACTTCAAGGGCGTGCCCTCGCCGGTGAAGGAGCCCGAGAAGACCAACATGGTCATCTTCCGCGAGAACTCGGAGGACATCTACGCCGGCATCGAGTACGAGGCGCAGTCCGACAAGGCCAAGAAGCTGATCGACTTCCTCATCAAGGAGATGGGCGTCAAGAAGATCCGCTTCCCGGAGACCTCGGGCATCGGCATCAAGCCGGTCAGCCGCGAAGGCACCGAGCGCCTGGTGCGCAAGGCCATCCAGTACGCGGTCGACAACGACAAGCCGAGCGTCACGCTGGTTCACAAGGGCAACATCATGAAGTTCACGGAAGGCGGCTTCCGTGACTGGGGCTACGCCCTGGCGCAGAAGGAGTTCGGCGCCGAGCCCATCGACGGCGGCCCGTGGTCCAAGTTCAAGAACCCGCGCACCGGCCGCGAGATCACCATCAAGGATTCGATCGCCGACGCCTTCCTGCAGCAGATCTTGCTGCGCCCGGCCGAATACTCGGTGATCGCGACGCTGAACCTGAACGGCGACTACGTCTCCGACGCGCTGGCGGCCCAGGTCGGCGGCATCGGCATCGCCCCGGGCGCCAACCTGTCCGACTCGGTGGCCATGTTCGAGGCCACGCACGGCACGGCGCCCAAGTACGCCGGCAAGGATTACGTCAACCCGGGTTCGGAAATTCTTTCCGCCGAGATGATGCTGCGCCACATGGGCTGGAAGGAAGCCGCCGACCTGATCATCAGCTCGATGGAGAAGTCCATCCTGAGCAAGAAGGTGACCTACGACTTCGCCCGCCTGATGGAGGGCGCGACCCAGGTGTCCTGCTCCGGCTTCGGCCAGGTGATGATCGACCACATGTGAGCGCCGCGCCCCCTGGGGTAATGAGTGCCCCCAGGGCTCGGCTTGCCGAGCCCGCCCCCCGAGGGGGTCAACGAACTTGGGGCGGCCCTTCGTTTCGTTGAGGGCGCAACGCGATGCAACAGGCCCGCCACCGGCGGGCCTGTTTGCTTCGGGTGGGCGAAGCGCCTACTCGGCCATCTCGCTGCGCAGGACCTCGGCCTCCACGGGCCGAATGTTCTGCGCCAGATGGCCCTTCGGCCCCTGGACCAGATCGAAGCTCACCGCACTGCCTTGCTTGAGAGTGCGAAAGCCGTCCATCTGGATGGCCGAGAAGTGCGCGAAGACGTCGCCGCCGCCTCCTTCTGGTTCGATGAAGCCAAACCCCTTGGCGTCGTTGAACCACTTGACGGTACCCATAGCCATTTTTGTACCTCCCGGGTTGGCTCTTGAGAACGAGAAATTCTCACGGGCCGCGGGCGAGTATGTCAAGAAGGTTTGCGCCGACGGGCCCCCTGAACAGGGTCGCGATTCCTGCTGCATTTCGGGGCTTGATTGCCGCCCGCTTCGGCGCAATATGCGAAGGTATCAACAGGGTCGAAGCGTTCGCGCACCGCAACCCATAGCCCCAAGTCGATAGAATGTTTTCATGCCCGAGGACAAGCCCAAGCCTCCTTCGCTGCCGGCCCCGCAGACCCGCCCGGACGACGGGCAGGGCGCGGTCGTCGTCGAGCGGCAGGCCGCGAAGACCGAGCCCCCGCGCATGTACCAGGTGGTGATGCTCAACGACGACTACACCCCGATGGAGTTCGTCGTGATGGTGTTGCAGGAATACTTCAAGCACGACATCGAGACCGCGACACAGATCATGCTGAAGATCCATCATGAGGGCCGGGGCGTCTGCGGTGTGTTCACCAAGGACGTCGCCGCCACGAAAGTCGAATTGGTACTCGCAGCGGCGCGCCGCGCCGGGCACCCGCTGCAGTGCACTATGGAGGCCGCATGATTGCGCAAGAGTTGGAAGTCAGCCTGCACATGGCGTTCGTCGAAGCGCGCCAGCAGCGGCACGAGTTCATCACTGTCGAGCACCTGCTGCTCGCGCTGCTGGACAACCCTTCGGCCGCCGAGGTGCTGCGCGCCTGCTCGGCCAACATCGATGACCTGCGCAAGAACCTGTCGCAGTTCATCAAGGAGAACACGCCCACCGTGGGCGGTACCGACGAGGTCGACACGCAGCCGACGCTGGGCTTTCAGCGCGTGATCCAGCGCGCGATCATGCACGTGCAGTCCACCGGCAGCGGCAAGAAGGAAGTCACCGGCGCCAACGTGCTGGTGGCGATCTTCGGCGAGAAGGATTCGCACGCTGTGTACTACCTGCACCAGCAAGGCGTGACGCGGCTGGACGTGGTGAACTTCATCGCCCACGGCATCAAGAAGTCCGAGCCGCCGGAGCCGACGAAGTCCAACGAAGGCAGCGCCGCCGAAACCGAGAAGGAAGAGGGCGACGGCAAGGGCTCGCCGCTGGACCAGTTCACGCAGAACCTCAACCAGCTGGCACGCGACGGCAAGATAGACCCGTTGATCGGCCGCGAGCTCGAGGTCGAGCGTGTGATCCAGGTGCTGTGCCGCCGGCGCAAGAACAACCCGCTGCTGGTGGGCGAGGCGGGCGTCGGCAAGACGGCCATCGCCGAAGGCCTGGCCTGGCGCATCACGCAGAACGAGGTGCCGGAGGTACTCGCCGAATCCATGGTCTACACGCTGGACATGGGCGCGCTGCTGGCCGGCACCAAGTACCGCGGCGATTTCGAGCAGCGCCTGAAGGGCGTGCTGAAGTCGCTGAAGGACCAGCCCAACGCCATCCTCTTCATCGACGAGATCCACACGCTGATCGGCGCCGGCGCGGCGTCGGGCGGCACGCTGGATGCGAGCAACCTGCTCAAGCCGGCTCTGAGCACCGGCGCGATGAAGTGCATCGGCGCCACCACCTTCAGCGAGTACCGGGGCATCTTCGAGAAGGATGCCGCGCTGTCGCGCCGCTTCCAGAAGATCGACATCGTCGAGCCGTCGGTCGAGCAGACCATCGAGATCCTCAAGGGCCTGAAGTCGCGCTTCGAAGACCATCATCAGGTCAAGTACGCGCTCAACGCGCTGCAGGCCGCCGCCGAGCTGTCGGCCAAGTTCATCAACGACCGGCACCTGCCCGACAAAGCGATCGACGTGATCGACGAGGCCGGCGCCGCCCAGCGCATCCTGCCGAAGAACAAGCAGAAGAAGACCATCACGCGCAGCGAGGTGGAAGAGATCGTCGCGAAGATCGCGCGCATCCCGCCGGCCTCGGTGTCCAGCGACGACCGCGGCAAGCTCAAGAGCCTGGACCGCGACCTGAAGAGCGTGGTGTTCGGTCAGGATCCGGCGATCGACGCGCTCGCGTCGGCCATCAAGATGGCGCGCTCGGGCCTGGGCAAGCCGGACAAGCCGATCGGCTCGTTCCTCTTCAGCGGCCCCACCGGCGTCGGCAAGACCGAGGTGGCCAAGCAGCTCGCCTTCATCCTGGGCATCGAGCTGATCCGCTTCGACATGAGCGAGTACATGGAGCGCCATGCGGTCAGCCGCCTGATCGGCGCGCCGCCGGGCTATGTCGGCTTCGACCAGGGTGGTCTGCTCACCGAGGCGGTCACCAAGAAGCCGCATGCCGTGCTGCTGCTCGACGAGATCGAGAAGGCGCACCCCGACGTCTTCAACGTGCTGCTGCAGGTGATGGACCACGGCACGCTGACCGACAACAACGGGCGCAAGGCCGACTACCGCAACATCATCATCATCATGACGACGAATGCGGGCGCCGAGGCGATGGGCAAGGCGACGATTGGCTTCACGACCAAGCACGAGCAAGGCGACGAGATGGCCGACATCAAGCGCCTGTTCACGCCGGAGTTCCGCAACCGCCTCGACGCGGTGGTGAGCTTCCGCTCGCTGGACGAGGAGATCATCCTGCGCGTGGTCGACAAGTTCCTGCTGCAGCTGGAAAGCCAGCTGTCGGAGAAGAAGGTCGAGGTCACCTTCACCGACGCGCTGCGCAAGCACCTGGCGAAGAAGGGCTTCGATCCGCTGATGGGCGCGCGGCCGATGCAGCGCCTGATCCAGGACACGATCCGTCGCGCACTGGCCGACGAGCTGCTGTTCGGCCGCCTGGTCGACGGCGGCCGCCTGACGGTGGACGTCGACGCCGACGGCAACCCGCTGCTGGACATCCAGCCACCGAAGAAGAGCGACAAACCGAAGGCCGAACCCGCAACAGCGTAGGGTGGGCTTCAGCCCACCTTCGCTGGGTCCTGCAAGTAGTACGAAGAGAGCAGCCGGTACAACGCCGGCTGCTCTTCTTTCATCTCGCGCGGCGTGACGAAGAAGGCTTCGGAGGCCACCGCGAAGAACTCGTCCGGCCCTTCGGCGCCGTACGGGTCCAGCACCGTGTCGTAACCGCAGACCACCCGCTCGCAGAAGCGGTCGTACTCGGGCATCAGCACGGCGAGCCAATGGTCGCGTGCGGCGGCGGTGGGCAGCGGCGGCACGCCGTCGGCGACGCCGTCGCCCATGTCCAGCACGTGAGCGAACTCGTGGATGACCACGTTGTAGCCCCATTCCGAAAGCGCGCCCGCATCGCGCACGTCGCGCCAGCTGAGCATCACCGGCCCGCCTTCCATCGCCTCGCCGGACAGCACCTCGTCGTAGTGGTGCACGAGGCCGTCCTCGTCCATCACCTCGCGCCGCGCGACGGCCTGGTCGGGGTGGACGACGATGCCCACGAAGCCGCGGTAGCCGCCGAGTCCGAGGCGCAGCACCGGCAAACAGGCCTGGGCGGCGATGGCGACCGCCACCTCATCGCTGACGACGAAGCCATGCGCGCCGTGGAACTCCTTGCTGTCGAGAAACAGGCTGGACAGGCGGCGCAACTCGGCGAGCTCGTCGCCGCTCAGCCGCGCAAAGAAGGGGTAGTGCGATAGCGTGCGCTGCCACAGCGCATCGGGAATCGCGCGGCGCTGTACGGCCCGCGTCTCGCGCGCCGCACGCCAGGAGCGCCACCAGTGCGCGAGCATGCTCAAGCGTCCGGCGCGCGCCGCTCGAGACCTTGCGCGGTGAAGCGCAGCACCTCGGCGCGCTTCGGCTGCGCATCGTCCTCGAGATCCCAGTCGCTCAGCACGTGGCGCACGAAGCCGGGCGCCAGCGGCTCGCTGCGCGGCCGGTGCGTGTGGCCGTGGATCAAGGTCGTCGATCCGGCGTCGGTGAGCCACTGAACGGCCGTGCTCGCATCGACATCGGCCCACAGCTCTGCCGCCATCTTCTGCCTGCGCTGCTCGCTGGCATCGCGCATGGCCTGCGCCAGCGCGCGGCGCTCGGCCAACGGTCGCGCAAGAACGGCCGCACGCCAGGCCTCGCTGCGCACCTGCGCGCGAAAGCGCTGGTACTCGGTGTCTTCCAGGCACAGCGCATCGCCGTGGCTGAGCAGCAAGCGCTGATCGTAGGCGACAAGCACCGTCGGGTCGGCCAACTCGAGGACACCGCATTCGCCGAGCAGCTCGGTACCGACCAGAAAGTCGCGGTTGCCCACCATGAAGGCCAACGTGCGCCGGCTCGCGGCGTCGCGCAGCACCTCGGCGCAGCGCAGCTCGAAGCCGCTGGTGCGCGCGTCGTCGCCGACCCACGCCTCGAACAAGTCGCCGAGCATGAACACCGCGTCGGCCGGCGTGTGGCGCAGATGCGCCGCCCACGCGTCGAACGTGCGCGGCGTGGCTTCGCTCAGGTGCAGGTCGGAGAGGAAGTCGATGGCGCGCCAGTGCGCCGGCGCGCGGAACTCCGCAACGGTCATTCGCCGATCAGGCCGTCACCTCGACGGCCTGCAGGATCACCACGTCCTCCAGCGGCACGTCATCGTGGAAGCCGCGCTTGCCGGTCTTGACCTTCTCGATCGCATCGACCACGTCGGTGCCTGCGACCACGCGGCCGAACACCGCATAGCCCCAGCCCTGCGGGCTCTCGGACTTGAAGTTCAGGGATTCGTTGTTGGTGGTGTTGATGAAGAACTGCGCGGTCGCCGAGTGCGGCGCGTTGGTGCGCGCCATCGCCACCGTGTAGTGGTCGTTCTTCAGGCCGTTGTTGGCCTCATTCTGGATCGGCGCTTCGCTGGCCTTCTGCTTGAGGCCCGGCTCCATGCCGCCGCCCTGGACCATGAAGCCCTTGATGACGCGGTGGAACACCGTGCCGTCGTAATGGCCGCGGTTCACGTAGCCGAGGAAGTTGGCCACCGACTGCGGCGCCTTCGCGTCATCGAGCTCCAGGCGGATGGTGCCGGCGCTCGTGCGCAGTTCCACTGTTTTAGTCATGTCACTTCTCCAGGGTAGCGGTCTTGATGGTCACCGGCTGCAGCGGCACGTTCTCGTACGGGCCCTTGCTGCCGGTGGCTACGGCCTTGATTCGGTCGACCACGTCCATGCCTTCGACGACCTTGCCGAAGACGGCGTAGCCGTTGCCATCGCGCGCGTTGGCGGCATCGAGGAACGGGTTGTCCTGCACGTTGATGAAGAACTGCGCGGTGGCCGAATCCGGCACCGCGGTGCGCGCCATCGCAACCGTGCCGCGCACGTTGCTCAGGCCGTTGCGCGCCTCCAGCGGAATGGCCGCGCGCGTGGGCTTCTCGCTCATGTCGGCCTTGAAGCCGCCGCCCTGGATCATGAAGTTGCCGATCACGCGATGGAAGACGGTGCCGTTGTAGTGGCCGGCCTTCACGTACTGCACGAAGTTGTCGACCGTCTTGGGCGCCTTCTCGCGATCGAGCTCGACGACGATGTCGCCCATCGACGTGGCCAGCTTGACCTTTTGCGCCCATGCCTGCGGCAGCGCCGCGAACGCGAGCAAAGCCAGGGCGAGCAGGGGAAGACGACGCATCAAAGCACTCCGTTGCGAGAAGGAAGAAGGTTCAGGAGCCGGCCTTGCGCGGCGAGAGCAGCTCGCGCACCAGCGAGAGCTTGCGACCCAGTTGGGCCGCCGTGGGCGCGCCACCGGGTGTGTTGCGCTGCGCGCGCGCATAGGCTTCGCGCGCCAGCTGGATGTAGACGTCGCCGAGGTTTTCTTGCGCCGTGGCGTAGCGCGGGTTGTTGCGCACCGCCGTCTCCAGCGCATCGCGCGCCTGGCCGTACTGGCCGCGCTCGGCGTAGATCACCGCCAGGTTGTTGTAGGGCTCGGGCAGCTCGGGGAAATCTTCGGTGAGGCTGCGAAATGCCGCAACCGCGTCGTCGGTGCGCTGCGATTCCGCGAGCATCACGCCGCGCAGGAAACGCATCTGCGCATCGCGCGGCTGGCCGGCCAGGTAGCGCTCGGCGCGCGCCATCGCTTCCTGTCGCTGGCCGCTGTGGAACAGGCGGTCGACCTCGGCCACCTCATCGGCACGCGCGACCGCGGCGAAGGCGAGCAGCACGCCGGCAATAAGCAGAGAAATTGGCTTGAGGCTCATCAAGGGAAGGGCGGGTCTGCGGCTACGTGATGCAACGCATGCCGCCAACGGGCGGCGCCGCTATACTGCCTCGATTCTACGTCCGCCCTTGGCGCTGCGGCGCACGATGCGCGGCTTGCACGCGAGACAGCGCAGCCCACCAGAAGCCTCTCGGCCGATGACCCTCAGCATCTACGACACGCTCAGCAGAGCGGTCGAACCCTT
>VBDL01000043.1:13574-13808 GCA_005884255.1 Betaproteobacteria bacterium
TGGTCTACCGCTGGCTGTGCACGCTCGGCTACGACGTGACCTACGTGCGCAACATCACCGACATCGACGACAAGATCATCAAGCGCGCGGTCGAGCGCAACATGAGCATTCGCGCGCTGACCGACGAGATGATCGCCGCCATGTACACCGACATCGATGCGCTGGGCATCGCGCGCCCGACGCACGAGCCGCGCGCCACCGAGTACGTGCCGCAGATGCTGACGATGATCGGCC
>VBDL01000457.1 GCA_005884255.1 Betaproteobacteria bacterium
GGCCACTACTGCGAGTCGGGGCAGGTCATTCCGGTGCGCCTCGGAGACGAGCAAGGCGGCTATGTGCACTCGATGTACCTGAACGACCATCCGCCGATCGCCGCGGGCCGAGAACTCTGGGGCTTTCCGAAGAAACTCGGCGACCCGGAGCTGCGCGTGCACAAGGACACGCTCGTGGGCACGCTGGACTACAGCGATTTCCGTGTGGCCACCGGCACGATGGGCTTCAAGCACCAACGGCTCGACGCCGCCGCGGCGGCGACCAGCCTGGCCGCGGGTGCCCTGGACCTGCATGCCCATGCGCTGGCACCGGTGGCCGCACTGCCGGTGCTCGAAGTAATCTCGGCCGTACACATCCTGGCCGACCTGACGCTGCCACTGGGCACCGTCGTGCATGACTATCTCGCCTGACACCGAAACTTCCACCCACTGGAGAAGCACCATGGAACTCAAAGACAAGGTCGCCCTGATCACCGGCGCGGCCAGCGGCATCGGCAAGGAGATTGCCATTGAATTTGCGCGCGAAGGCGCCAGGGTCTGCATCGCCGACTTGTCGCTCGACGCCGGCAAGGCTGCCGCCGCCGAGATCACTGCGGCGGGCGGCGTGGCAATGGCCGTGCAGATGAACGTCACTGACGAAGCGCAGGTCGATGCCGGCGTGGCGCAGGCGGTCAGCCTACGGTGGCTTGGACGTGCTGATCAGCAATGCCGGCATTCAAGTCATCAGCCCGCTGGTCGATTTCAAGTACGAGGACTGGAAGCGCCTGATGGCGATCCATGTCGACGGTGCATTCCTGACCACGCGGGCGGCCATGCGCGCCATGATCGCCGCCCAGCGCGGCGGCACGATCCTGTACATGGGGTCGGTGCACTCGCATGAGGCCTCGCCGTTGAAGGCGCCTTACGTGACCGCAAAGCACGGCCTGATCGGCCTGGCCAAGGTGGTCGCCAAGGAGGGCGCCAAGTCCGGCATCCGGGCCAACGTGATCTGCCCGGGCTTCGTGCGCACGCCGCTGGTCGACAAGCAGATTCCCGAGCAAGCCAAGGAACTGGGGATTTCCGAGGCGGATGTGATCAAGACGGTGATGCTCAAGGAAACGGTGGATGGTGAGTTCACTACCACCCAGGACGTGGCCCGGACCGCGGTCTTCCTCGCTGCTTTCCCGACCAACGCCTTGACCGGCCAGTCCATCACGGTCAGCCACGGCTGGCACATGCAGTAGATTGCGGCCGGCTTGATTCACCCCCAGCTCCGTATCCAACGATGCTCTCGACGACTGGTTGGTGCTATTCGTTAGCACCTAGACGCCGCAAGGACTGAGCCAGCTGCTCGAAATGGGCATGAGACTGCTGCGTGGTCCAACGCAGGATGTCCTGGAAGGTGAGCCCTCATCATTGCGAAGGCATTGATACGCAGAAGAAGGAATGCCTAGGCATTCTTCCCATTGAACTACGGCGGGTGGGTGAAGGCCGCGATTCTAGAGCGGGGATGGAACCGGGGTGGCGCTGCCCCGGCCCGAGACATCGTGTTGCACCGGTATCGCCTGGGCGGGGTACCGTATCCGACTTTTGCACTGCCCCGCACCACGCTCGATGTTCGGAAGCTCCAAACCCGTCGTTCTCTCCTATGGTGCGCGCCGCCCACGAGCGCGCCCGCCGCGCTGGCTGATGCTGCTGCTCGCCGGCGTTGCGATCGGCGCTGCCGGACTGTGGGTCATTCAGGAGCGCTATCTGCCGCCGCGGCTGTCGGCCGACGCGACAGCGCGCCTGCGGACAGACTTCGAACAGGCCGATGCGGAACGCCAGCGCCTGAAGAGCGAGCTGGCCGCCACCAGCCAGCGTCTGCAGACCGCCCTCGCGCAAGGCAAGGCGCTGGGCGACGAAGCCGCGACGAGCCGGCGCACCGTCGCGCACCTGCGCGAGGACGTGGCCGCCCTGGCCGCCGCGCTTCCGCCCGATCCGCGCGGCGGAGCGGTGCAGGTGCGCGCAGCGCGCCTCACCAGTGAGGGCGGCAGGCTGATGTACGACGTTGTGCTGTCGCGCGATCGTGGCGGCAACAAGCCGCTCGCCGGTGTGCTGCAGTTCGTCGTCGCCGGAGGCGGGCGCGGCCCCGAGCGCAGCGTCAAGCTGGAGCCGATCGCCGTGTCGCTGGGCACGGTGGAGAGCCTGCGTGGCGGCGTGCCGCTGCCCGAGGGTTTCGCGCCGCGGAAGGCAACCGTGCACGTGCTCGACCGCCCCGACGGCAAGCTGCTCGGCATGCGCGTGATTAACGTCCAGTGACCGCGTCGCGGGCGCGGGCTATAGTGGTCAGACGAGCCAGGGAGACAAGCAAGTCGGAACGAGGAGACGCGCATGCTGGCCGCCCAGTGCGCATGGACCATTCTGCAAACCGAGCACTCGCAGTTGCGCCAGTTGCTCGCATCGATTGAGGAAGCGCTGCATACGCCCTCATGGAGCCGGCCGGGGCCTGGTCTGGCCCAGTTGCGCCGCCGCGTCCAGGCGCTGCAGGAGTTCGACCACGGTTCGCACCGTCCCAAGGGCGTGGTGCTGATGCAGGTGCTGCGCGGGCGCGCGCCCGAGACCGATCGCCTCACCGACGAGCTCGAGCACGAGCGCGAGCGCGAGGATGACCTGCTGGCCGCGGCCGTGGCCCGGCTCGACGCGCTGGCCGCGGGCAACGAAGACGCGGCCGAAGAGTGCGCGGTGCTGCTGGCTGAACATCGCGCGCAGATGCTGCACCACCTGGAGGAAGAAGACACGACGCTGTTCGCCCACAGCACGCGGCTGCTCAGCGAAGAGGAGTGGTCCAGCGTGGTGTCGTCGATCTCGTCGGTGCTGTACCCGGGTGAGGACGCGGCCAAGCATTAGCGTTAGCCGCCGGAGCGCCGGGCCGCCCCAAGCCCGGCGACACCCTCTCGGAGGGTGGTCGCGGTAACCCGCGACCGGGAGCTGTCATCAGTTCCAGCGCCAGGTCCAGATCAAATCGAGGGAATTGTCCAGGCCCGACTGCGCGCGCAAGGTGAAGCGCCGCGCGACGCGATAGATCAGCTGCCAGGTGCCGGTGGTCGCGTTCAGGCCGCGCTCGTAGCCCACGTACCAGCGGCGCGACAGCTGCTTGCCCAGCGTGACGATGGTCTCCTTGACCTCGCCTTCGGACTGGCGCAGCGAGATTTCGTCCAGCCCCAGCGCCTGGCCCAGCGGGTCGCGGCTGGCGCGGCCCAGCCCATCGGTGGCGCGCCCCAGCACCAGCCACGACAGCTTGTCGACCTCGGCCATCTCCGGCTCGGAGAACAGGCGCACGCGCGGGTTCAGCGTCGGCCCCGACACTGCAACGCCGACGCGCACATCGGTGTTCGGGCGCACGGCGATGATGTCCAGCCGCGGGTTCTCCACCGCGCCGTTGAACTGCAGCAACCCGCGTTCGATCTCGAGCTTCTGGCCATAGGCGGCATAGGTGCCGTTCTCGGCCCGCAGCGTGCCGTTGACGGCGATGCGCCCGCCCGGCGCGGTGATGCGCAGCGTGCCGCGCAAGCCGCTGTCCAGCCCGCGGCCGCGCACGCGCAGCTCGTCGCCCAGCGCGAGCTGCAGGTCGATCGTCACGTTGCGCGCCTTCTTCGGTGCGGCCGGCGTCGCCTCGGGCGGCGGGCGCGCACCGCGCAGCACGTGCACGTCGTCGCCGAGCTTGGGCGCATCGGCATGGCTGAAGTCGATGAAGCCTTCGTCGGCGGCGAGCTGGCCATCCAGCGTCAGATGATCGGGGTCCAGCTGCAGCCGCGCCTGGCCGGACACGACGACACGCCGGTCGACGCGGCCGATCACGCGAGCGCGCTCGGCCTTCAGCGTGAGCAAGGCCTTGGGCGCTTCGCCGAGCAGCGCCTCGCCCGCCAGCGTGAGGCTGCCGTCGCCGGCGCGCACGCTGAAGCGCTCGATGCGCGCACGCTCGCCCTGCAGTGCGATCGCCACTTCGCCATCGCGCACCTCCACGCCTTCGAGCACGTTGCGCGCACCGATGCCGTGGCCTTCCATGTGGCCGGTCAGCGTGGGCGCACCGAAGCGCCCGCCGAAGCTGGCGCTGGTGTGCAGCGAGCCGGCCAGCCGCCAGCCGGCCGGCACCCAGGCGCCCCACGTGCCGAGCTGGGCCACGCGCAGCTCGAGCACGCCCTCGAGCGGCGTGTCTGCCGCCGGCCACAACGCGTCGCGCGGTACGCGCAGCGACTGCGCGCCGGCGAGCACGCCGATTGTGCTGCCGGCCAGCACCTGCGTGAAGTGCCAGGTGCCCTCGGACGCGGCGAGCGCGACGCGCAGGTCGCTCAAGCCCAGCGCCTGCACCGTGTGCGCCACCGGCTCGCGCACCTGCAGGTCGCCGTGCGCGCGCTCGAACACCACGTCCGCGGTGAAGCCCGGCGCGCTGTGCACGTCGATGTGTCCACCGACCACGAGGTCGCCGCCCCAGCCGTATTCGGGCTGCAGCCGCGCGAGCAGCGGCGCCACCGCCATCGGCTCGAGCTGAGCTTGCAAGTCCAGCGCCGCTTGCGCGCCGCCGCGCCATTGCGC
>VBDL01000458.1 GCA_005884255.1 Betaproteobacteria bacterium
AACTACCACTCCGCGTTGGTAGCTGCATTCTGGATCGCTCCACAAGCGCAGCCAAACTTGGCGTCCCCTAGGGGATTCGAACCCCTGTTACAACCGTGAAAGGGTCGTGTCCTAGGCCTCTAGACGAAGGGGACTTGATTCCTTCACCTCTTGAACTGCGCGCCACCGTCTCGAAGATTTGGTGGAGGTAAGCGGGATCGAACCGCTGACCTCTTGCATGCCATGCAAGCGCTCTCCCAGCTGAGCTATACCCCCATCGCGTCCACATCTGCTTTCGCATCCGGGTCACGCCGTTCAAGCGAGATATCGATTATAGAACGATTTTCAAACGCCTCGCAACCGCGCGAGCACGGCTTCGCGTGAGAAGAGCTCGAGCACCGCATCGATCGACGGCGTCTGCGCGCGGCCGCACACCAGCACGCGCAAGGGCAGCGCCAGCTGCGGCATCTTCAGGCCATGCTCGCCGAGTGTGGCCTTGATCGCCGCGGCAATCGAGGCCTTGTCCCACGCGATTTCGGCGAGCTTGTCGCGCAGCGCAACGAGCGCGGGCTTCACCGCATCGCCGACGTGCGCTGCGATGTCTTCGGCGGATGGCGTGGGCGCCACGAAGTACATGCCGAGCCATTCGGCCAGTTCGACCGTGGTGGCGCAGCGATCCTTGAAGAGGCCGATCGCACGAACCAGCGGCAGCGCCCCGAGCTCGTTGAATCCGAGCCGCGCGAGCTGCTCCTGCACCAACGGCGCGAGTTGCTCGTCCGGCGTCATCTTGATGTGCTGCGCATTGACCCAGCGCAGCTTGGTCTCGTCGAACTGGCCTGCGCTCTTGCCGAGGTGATCGAGGTTGAACCACTCGACGAGCTGCGCGCGCGTGAAGATCTCGTCATCACCGTGGCTCCAGCCCAGGCGCGCGAGGTAGTTCACCACCGCATCGGCCAAGTAGCCATCGTCGCGGTACTGCGTGACCGGCTTCGCGCCATGGCGCTTGCTCATCTTCTCGCCCTGCTCGTTGAGCACGGTGGGCAGATGCGCATACACCGGCGGCTCGTGGCCGAGCGCGCGGAAGATGTGGATCTGGCGCGGCGTGTTGTTCACGTGATCGTCGCCGCGGATCACGTGCGTGATCTTCATGTCGATGTCGTCGACGACCACGCAGAAGTTGTAGGTCGGCGTGCCGTCGGGGCGCGCGATGACCAGATCGTCGAGCTCGTCGTTGCTGAACTCGACGCGGCCCTTGACCTTGTCGTCCCACGCAACGCTGCCGCCGATCGGGTTCTTGAAGCGGATCACCGGTTGCACGCCTTCGGGCACCGGCGGCAGCACCTTGCCGGCTTCAGGCCGCCAGGTGCCGTCGTAGCGCGGCTTCTGCTTCGCGGCCAGCTGCCGCTCGCGTAGCGCGTCGAGCTCGGCGGTGCTCATGTAGCAGCGGTACGCGAGCCCCTGCTCCAGCATCTGCGCGAGCACCTGCTTGTAGCGGTCCATGCGCTGCATCTGGTAGTAAGGGCCCTCGTCGTGATCGAGGCCCAGCCACTGCATGCTCTCGAGGATCACGTCGACCGCGGCCTGCGTCGAGCGCTCGACGTCGGTGTCCTCGATGCGCAGGATGAAGACGCCCTGGCTCGCTCGCGCGAACGCCCACGGGTACAGCGCCGAGCGGATGTTGCCGAGGTGGATGAAGCCGGTCGGGCTGGGCGCGAACCGGGTGCGGACTTGTGTCATGCGCTGATTTTCTGCAGGCCGCGTGCGAGATCGGCCTTGATGTCTTCGATATCCTCGAGACCGACGGCCACGCGGATCAAGCCCTGCGCGATGCCGGCAGCCAAGCGCTGCTCCTCGGTCAAGCGGCCGTGCGTCGTGCTCGATGGATGCGTGATGGTGGTCTTCGTGTCGCCGAGGTTGGCGGTGATCGAGCAGATCTGCGTCGCGTCAATGACCGCGAAGGCATTCGCGCGTGCCGCGAGGCCATCGCCTTGCACGATGAAGGAGACCACCGCGCCCCCTTGCCCGTTCTGCTGCGCCATCGCGAGCTCGTGCTGCGGGTGCGACCTCAGGCTCGGGTGATACACCCGCTGCACCTGCGGCTGCTGCTCCAGCCACTGCGCCAGTTCGAGCGCACGGCGGCTTTGCTCGCGCATGCGAATCGACAACGTCTCCATGCCCTTCAGCACGACCCACGCGTTGGAGAGGCTCATGCCTGCGCTGCGCATGACCGGCACGAGCTTGTCGTTGATGATGTGCTCCGGCCCGCAGATGGCGCCGGCGATCACGCGGCCCTGTCCATCGAGGTACTTGGTGCCCGAGTGAATGATGACGTCGGCGCCCAGCTCGGCCGGCTTTTGCAGCGAGGGCGAGCAAAAACAGTTGTCCACGGCCAGCAGCGCGCCGGCGGCGTGCGCGATCTCGGCCAGGGCCTTGATGTCACACACCTCGGTCAGCGGATTGGTCGGCGTTTCGGCGAACAGCAGCCGGGTGTTGGGCTGGATGGCATCGCGCCATTCGCTCACGTCGGTCTGCGAGACGAAGCTTGTGTGCACGCCGAACTTGCCGAACTCGCCCTGCAGCAACTTGATCGTCGAGCCGAACACGCTGCGCGAGCAGATCACGTGATCGCCCACCTTCAGCAAACCCATGCACAGCAGCAGGATGGCGGCCATGCCGCTGGACGTGCCGATGCAGGCCTCGGTGCCCTCCATCGCCGCCAGGCGCCGCTCCATCATCGTTACGGTGGGGTTGGTGAAGCGTGTGTAGACGAAGGCCTCTTCCTCGTTCGCGAAGCGTGCAGCGGCGGTGGCCGCGTCCGGCTGCACGAAGCTGGAGCTCAGGAACAGCGCCTCGGAGTTCTCGCCCCACGGCGACGCCGGCAGGCCTTCGCGCACCGCCAGCGTGTCGAGCCGCGCATCGGGCGGCAACTGTACGCGCGGAATCTTCTTGTCGTCGCTCATTGTTGACCCCCACGGGCGCTGCGCGCCCTGCCCCCCGAGGGGGCGTTCGCTTGCTTGGGGCGGCCCGACGCTGCGCTCATCAACTCTGCTCCGTCGCGCTCTGCAGCGCCAGGCGCGTGCGCTCGGTGCCGTCTTCCTCGTCGCCCTGCGAGCGGCGCTGCGCCTCCATCGTGGCGAAGTCGTCGGCCGACACGTCGCCCGTGATGTAGCGGCCGTCGAAGCACGAGGCCTCGAAGCCGTCGAGCTTGTTGTTCAGCGCCTTGACCACACGCTTCATCGCGTCCACGTCCTGGTAGATCAGCGCGTCCGCGCCGATGAACTGGCGGATATCCTCGATGCTGCGGTCGTGCGCGATCAGTTCCTGCTTGGTCGGCATGTCGATGCCGTAGACGTTGGGAAAGCGCACCGGCGGCGCCGCAGAAGCCATGTAGACCTTGCGCGCGCCGGCCTCGCGCGCCATCTGCACGATCTCCTTGCTGGTGGTGCCGCGCACGATGGAGTCGTCGACCAGCAGCACGTTGCGGCCCTTGAACTCCGACGCGATGGCGTTGAGCTTCTGTCGCACGCTCTTCTTGCGCATGCCCTTCCCCGGCATGATGAATGTGAGGCCGACATAGCGGTTCTTCACGAAGCCTTCGCGATACGGCTTGCCGATCTTCTGCGCGAGCTGCATGGCCGACGGGCGGCTCGATTCGGGGATCGGGATCACCACGTCGATCTCGCTCGGCGGCATCGTCGAGATCACGCGCTGCGCCAGCGTCTCGCCCATGTTCAGCCGCGCCTGGTAGACCGAGACGCCGTCCATCACCGAATCGGGCCGCGCCAGGTAGACGAACTCGAACATGCAGGGGTTCAGCGTCGGCGCGTCGGCGCACTGCTGGCTGTGCACACGGCCTTCGAGGTCGATGAAGATCGCCTCGCCGGGCGCCACGTCGCGCACGAGCTTGTGCCCGGTGCCTTCGAGCGCCACCGATTCGCTGGCCACCATCACCTCGTGGCCTTCGGGCGTGTCGGCCTCGCCGAACACCAGCGGGCGGATGCCGAAGGGGTCGCGGAACGCGAGCAGGCCGTGGCCCGCGATCAGCGCGATCACGGCGTACGAGCCCTTGATGCGCTTGTGCACCGCGCTCACGGCCTGGAACACCAGCTGCGGCGTCAGCGGCACACCGCGCCCGGCGCGCTCCACCTCGTGCGCGACGATGTTGATCAGCACCTCGGTGTCGCTCTCGGTGTTGATGTGGCGGCGGTCGACGTCGAACAGCTCTTTCTTCAACGCGTGCGCATTGGTCAGCGGCGCGTTCACGTAGAAGGGCTGCGCCTCTTCCTCGTTGTAGGCATTGCCCGCGGTCGGGTAGCGGACCTGGCCGAGGCCCACCGTGCCGGGCAGCGCGCGCATGTTGCGCGTGCGGAAGACGTCGCGCACCATGCCGCGCGCCTTGTGCATGAAGCACTTGGTGCCCTGCATCGTGACGATGCCGGCCGCATCCTGACCGCGATGCTGCAGGAGCAGCAGCGCGTCATAGATCAGTTGGTTGACCGGCCCCTTGGAGATCACACCGACGATGCCACACATACGACGTCCTTGAGCCCTTAAGGCAGATGCCGTGCCACCTCGTGAGGCAGCACGGGCTTGAGTCCTTGCAGTGCGCCGGTGAGCCACGACGCGCCCTTCGATGATTGCCAGGCGACGGAACGCGCCATCGGCGTGAGCGCCACCACGGTGGCCAGCGCGAGCAGCAGCACGACGCCGCGCAACAGGCCGAAGCCACCGCCGAGCACGCGATCGATGGCCGACAGCGGCGACGCGCGCACCAGCATGCGGATCAGCCGCGCCGCCAGCGCCCACACGATCAGCGCCAGCACGAATGTGATGACGAAGGCCGCGGCCTGGTTGATGCCCGAGCCCGGTGCGCCCACCGGCACGTGCGGCGCCATCAGCGGCGTCAGCAGTTGCGCGGCGATGTACGCCGCGATCCAGCCGGCCAGCGACAGCACCTCGAACAGCAGCCCACGCAGCAGGCCGACGATGATCGAGATCACCAGCACGATCAACAGCGCGATATCGATGGGGCCGATGAAATTGCTCATAGCGTCAACACGGCGGTGGGCAGCCCGGCCGCCTTGAGCTTGTCTGCCGCCTGCGCGGCCTGGTCGCGGCTCGCGAACGGGCCGACGCGCACGCGAATGCGCTTGCCGTTGCTCGTCTCGACCACCTGCGTGTAGGTCCTCAGGCCGAGCTTCTCGACCCGCGCGCGGGCCTCGCGCGCGGCCGTGACTTCAGCGAATGCGCCGACCTGCACGACGAAGCGGCCTTCGTCGACGGCCGCGGGCTTGGCGGCCGGCGCCGGCGCTTCCTTCGCCGCGGGCGCGGGCGCGGGCGCCTCCTTGACGGGCGCGGGTTCGGCCTTCACCGCGACAGTGCTTACCGGCGCGGAAGGAACCGGCTTGGGTGCCTCCGCCGTCTCGGTAACGACCTCTGGTTTCGCAGGCGGCGCGACCGACGCGGCCGGTGCAGGCGCGGGCCGCGGCGCCGGCATCGCAAGCTGCGGTGCGGCGTCCTTGCGCGGAATCTCGATCGGGATGTCGACGGCAATCGGCCGCGGCTGCGTCTCGAACAGCAGCGGGAAGCCGATGATGCCGATGCCCAGCAGCACCGCCGCGCCGATCAGCCGCCGGCGGGCCTTGGTGCGCGCCTGTGCCACCACATCGGCCGGGGCGGCGCTGCGGGCGGGAGGGTCTTGGCGCTTGAGTTTGAGGAAGGAGAGCAGTCCCATGGGACCTCGGGGCGGCGTTACTGCAGATGCCGGGCCGCCAAGCGCGGCAGCCCTGCAGCCAGCACGCCACCCACGGTGTAGAACGAGCCGAATACGACGATTCTATCGGCGGGGTCGGCGCCACTCAGCGCTGCGGTCAATGCGTCCGCCGGATTGGCGTGGCATTGCACCGCCGCCGGTGCGGGCGCCGCGGGCTCGAGTGCCGCCAGCGCCGCAGCCAGTTCCTGCGCCGATGCGGCGCGGGCGATCGGCAGATCGGTGAAATGCCAGGCGTCGACCAACGGCCGCATGCGCTGCAGCATGCCGGCGATGTCCTTGTCGTGCATCGCGCCGAACACCGCAATGGTGCGCGGGTAGAAGCCCATCTGGTCGAGATTGACCGCCAGGTTCGCCACCGCGTGCGGGTTGTGCGCCACATCGAGCACCATCACCGGCTGGCCCGGCACGATCTGGAAGCGCCCTGCGAGCTCGACATTGGCCAGGCCCAGGCGCACCGCCTGCGCCGTGATCGGCAGCCGCCCGCGCAGCGCCTCGAACGCGGCCAGCACGCCCGACGCGTTGATCAGCTGGTTCACGCCGCGCAGCGCCGGATAGGCCAGGCCCGCGTAGCGCTGATGCCGCCCGTGCCAGGCCCACTGCTGGCGATCGCCGCTGTGGCCGAAATCGCGGCCGGCCAGCCACAGGTCGGCACCGAGGCGCGTGGCCTCGCTGACGAGACTCGCAGGAGGGGCCGGGTCGCTGACGATCACCGGTGCAGCAGCGCGCATGATGCCCGCCTTCTCGCGGCCGATCGCCTCGCGGTCAGCGCCGAGATAGTCCATGTGATCGAGCGCGATGCTGGTGATCACGGCGCAGTCGGCGTCGATCGCATTGACCGCATCGAAGCGCCCGCCGAGGCCCACTTCGAGGATCACCACGTCGAGCCCGGCGTGCGACAGCGCACGCATGATGGCCAGCGTCGTGAACTCGAAGTAGCTCAGCGTCATGTCGCCGCGTGCGGCCTCCACCGCCTCGAAGTGCGGCAGCAAGGCGTCGGCGTCGATCATCTGCCCATCGATGCGGCAGCGCTCTTCGAAGTGCACGAGGTGCGGCTTGCTGTACAGGCCCACGCGGTAGCCTGCGGCGCGCGCGATGCTGTCGAGCATCGCGCAGGTCGAGCCCTTGCCATTGGTGCCGGCAACGCTGATCACCGGGCACTCGAAGCGCAAGCCCAGCCGATCGCGCAGCGTATGCACGCGATCGAGCGTCAGATCGATGGTCTTCGGGTGCAGGCGCTCGCAGTGCGCGAGCCAGTCTTGGAGCGTGTCAAACAATGGCATCGGCACTGAGTCGCT
>VBDL01000044.1 GCA_005884255.1 Betaproteobacteria bacterium
AAGCTGATGCTGTTCGTGCTCGCCGATGGCTGGAACCTGCTGCTCGGCTCGCTCGCCGCCAGCTTCGTTCAATAAGCACAAACATGGATGCGACCCAAGTCTTCACCTTCGGCCAACAAGGCCTGTACCTGCTGCTCATCGTCTCGGCGCCGGTGCTGCTGACGGTGCTCGCCGTCGGCCTGCTCGTCAGCGTGTTCCAGGCGGCGACGCAGATCAACGAGGCCACGCTGTCCTTCGTGCCGAAGATCGTGGCCGCGGTGGCGGTGCTGGCGATCGCCGGGCCGTGGATGCTGAACATGCTGGTGGAGTATTTGCAGCGGACGCTGCAGGCCATTCCCACGGTGGTGGGTTAGTAGGGTGGGCTTCAGCCCACCATCGCGGCGCGTGGGCTGAAGCCCACCCTACGAATACGCCACATGTTCACCTTCAGCGAGACCCAGCTGCTGGCGTGGCTCACGCCGCTGCTGTGGCCCTTCATCCGCGTGCTGGCGCTGTTCTCGGCGCTGCCGATCTTCGCGCAGCGCAACGTGCCCATCCGCGTGCGCGTCGGCCTCGCGCTGTTCATTGCGCTGTGCGCGCAGGCGGCACTTCCCCCCATGCCGCTGATCAAGCTCGACAGCACCATCGCGCTGGCCGCCGTTGCGCAGCAAGTGCTGATCGGCGTGAGCCTCGGCTTCGCGGTGCGCCTGGTGTTCGCTGCCGTGGAATTCGCCGGCGAGCTGATCGGCCTGCAGATGGGCCTGAACTTCGCCGCCTTCTTCGACCCGATGTCCGGCGGCCAGGCGACGGCGACGGCCAACTTCTTCGGCGCCACCGTCGGCTTCCTCTTCATCGTCATCAACGCGCACCTGCTCGTCATCGCCGCGGTGATCCAGAGCTTCAACATCTTCCCCGTCGGCGCCGAGCCCTTCGCCTTCCTGCATCAGATCCAGCCGCAGGTGTGGGGCAGCGAGATCTTCCGCCTCGGGCTGTGGATCGCGCTGCCGATCGTCGCGATGCTGCTGTTCATCAACCTGGTGCTGGGCATCATCTCGCGCGTCGCGTCGCAGATGAACGTGTTCGCCATCGGCTTTCCGATCACGCTGGGCGTCGGCCTGCTCGGCATGCTGCTGACGCTGCCGTTGATGCAGGCGCCGTTCACGATGGCGCTGGAGAAGATGCTCGCCTACTTCCAGTAAATGCATGGCGTTGCGGCCGCTATTCGGCGGCTCGCAGGCGCCAGGGTGGCATCCAATACGCCCACAAGAAGTTCGTGGTCAGGGGGTGTGCAATTCGTCGCTCGACGAGAGGAGCCCCGCGCCATGAACAAACTGAAGATCTCCACCCGGCTGCTGCTGCTGATCGGCGTGCTGTCGCTGCTCCTGGTGGGCATCGGCGGCATCGGGCTGCTCGGCATCGCCAAGTCCAACGAGGCCTTGCGCAGCGTCTACGAGGATCGCTCGATCCCGCTCGGGCAGATCGCCGAGATCCAGAAGCGCCTGCTGGAAAACCGCCTGGCGATCGGCAACTCGCTGCTCGACGCAACACCCGAGCAGATCGCCGCGAACACGGCCACGGTCGAGGCCAACATCGCCGCGATCAGCAAGCTGTGGGAGAGCTTCAGCGGCAGCGCGCTGACGACAGCGCAGCAGGCCGCAGCGAAGACCTTCGCCGACAACCGCAAGCGCTTCGTGCAAGAGGGCCTGAAGCCCGCGGTGGCCACCCTGCGCGCGGGCGACGCGGCACAGACACGCCGCCTGGTCGCCGAGGCGATCAGCCCGCTGTACGCGCCGGTCGGCGAGGGCATCGCGCAGCTGATGCAGCTGCAGCTCGATGCCGCAAGGGCGGAATACGCCGCCGCCGTGCAGCGCTACGCGATGATCCGCGCCGCCTCGATCGGCTCGATCGTGATCGGCCTCGCGTTTGCGCTGCTGCTGGGCCTGCTGCTGCTGCGCGGCATCGCACGCTCGCTCGCGCATGCGGCCGAGGTGTCGCGTGCGGTGGCACGCGGCGATCTGACGCAGGCCATTCACGCCGACGGCGACGACGAGATCACTCGCCTGCTGCGCGACCTCGCGCACATGAAGGACAGGCTCGCGCAGGTCGTGGCCGATGTGCGCAGCAACGCAGAGAGCGTGGCCAGCGCCAGCGCGCAGATCGCGCAGGGCAACAGCGACCTGAGCGGCCGCACGGAAGAGCAGGCCAGCTCGCTGGAGCAGACCGCCGCGTCGATGGACCAGCTCGGCTCGACGGTGCGCCACAACGCCGACAACGCGCGCCAGGCCAGCGAGCTGGCCGCCGGCGCGTCAGCCATCGCGGCCAAGGGCGGCGACCTCGTCGACAACGTGGTCAGCACGATGCGCAGCATCCACGACAGCTCGCGCAACATCGCCGAGATCATCGGCGTGATCGACAGCATCGCCTTCCAGACCAACATCCTGGCGCTCAATGCGGCGGTCGAGGCCGCGCGCGCCGGCGAATCCGGCCGCGGCTTCGCGGTGGTGGCTTCCGAGGTGCGCGCACTCGCGCAGCGCTCGGCCGAGGCGGCCAGGCAGATCAAGTCGCTGATCGGCGCCAGCGTCGAGCGCGTGGAGCAAGGCAGCAGCCTGGTCAACCAGGCGGGCGAGACGATGCGCGAGATCGTGCAGTCGATCCAGCGCGTGACGCACATCGTCGGCGAAATCAGCCACGCGAGCAGCGAGCAGAGCGCAGGCGTGGCCCAGGTGGGCGTCGCGGTGGCGCAAATGGATCAGGCCACGCAGCAGAACGCCGCGCTCGTCGAGCAAAGCGCCGCCGCCGCTGAAAGCCTCAAGCAGCAGGCGGATCAGCTGGTGCGCGCTGTATCTACGTTCAAGCTGCAGGCCGCGACGGCCTGAGGTGGTCCGGTTGAAATAGCCGAAAGCGGACCTTCTGGAGATCCACATCGTCATGCATCATCGAGGCTCTTTCAAGGAGCCTCGCGATGCCTGACACCGACCTCTCGCTGCCCTTTGTCGCCTCCGCGCTGCGCCGCGCCGGCCTCGACGGCTGGATCCCCGAAGGCGACGGCAAGGCGTCGCTGCCGCTGCAGTTCCTGCCCGACGGCGCCGGCTGGGTCGAGCTGATGCGCCTCGAGCCCGGCGTGCGCATCGGCCTGCACCGCCACAGCGGCGAAGTGCACGCGCTGAACCTGCAGGGCACGCGCCGCTTGAGCGACGGCCGCACCATCGGCCCCGGCGACTACGTGTTCGAGCCCACCGGCAACGTCGACTGGTGGCAGGCCGTCGGCGACGAGCCGCTGATCGTGCACGTGGTGGTCAAGGGCCACGTCGAATATGTGAAGGCCGACGGCAGCGTGACGCGCCGCATCACCACCGCCGACCGCATCGCCGACTACGAGAAGCATTGCGAAGCGGCCGGCGTGTCGGCGCGCAACCTGGAGACGGTCTGATGAAGGCGCTCCTTCAGACGCCGATCAGTCCGCGCTGAATGCCGAGCAGCACCGCCTCGGCCCGCGTCGCGGCGCCAATCTTGGCGAGGATCTGCGCGACGTGAAACTTCGCCGTGTGCGCCGAGATGCCGAGCACGCCGGCGATGTCGCGGTTGGACAGGCCCCTGGCGAGCAGCTCCAGCACCTCCAGCTCGCGCGGCGTGAGCGGCTCGCCCGGCAGCTCACGCTCGGAGCCCGTCGCGGCGTGCAGGCTCGATCCGAACTCCGGCGACCACGCGTGCAGCCCGGCGAGCACCGCTTGCAGCGCCGCGCGCAGCTGATGCGCCGAAGCAGCGAGGGGCAACAGCGCCACGGGCATCTCCCCGCTCCCTCTGCTCGGCGGCGCATCGCACATGAGCACCAGCGGCACTCGACCCGCCAACACCTGATGCAGCGAGACGGCCTCGTGCGCATGGCCGGCGACCGCCACCACGGCATCTGCATTCGCGTCGATATCCTCCACCTGCGGTACCGGCGCCAATACGCGCCAGGCCGCCTCCGCTGCCAAGGCCGCCTTCACCCCTTCACCCAGCAGCGGCGATGCGGCAACGATGGCGACCCGGAACATGCGGCCACTCTAGCCGCAGCGGCCCGCGGCGCGCTCGCCGACGCGCGCCACGAACTCCTTGCGCTCGCCACCGCGCGCGACGAGCAGCTTGAGCTCGTCGCCGACAGCGTGGCGGCCGAGCGCGTCGCGCAGGTCATCGGTGGTCTCGATGCGCGCTCCGTCGATGGCCACCAGCACATCGCCGAGCAGCAGCCCGGCAGTGGCGGCCGGACCATCGTCGGCCACCGCAGTGAGCAGCAGCGCACCGCCGGCGGCCACACCGAGCGCTGCCGCCTGCGTGTCGCCCAGGCGCACGGCCTGCGCGACGATGCCGAGGTAGCCCTGCGCCACGCGGCCGTGCGACTGCAACTGCTCGAGCACGCGATCCACCGTGGACCACGGGAGCACGATGCCGTGCACGCGCGTCAGCCCGCTCGTGGCGATGCCGAGGGTCTGCCCCTGCGCATTGGCCACCGGCGCGCCGGAATAGCCGGGATACAGCCCGCCATCGAGGCGGATCAGCCGGTCGACGCGGCCGCCGCGCCAGGTGCGCCAGGCCCCGGCCGCGGCACCGATGTGGCCGAAGCTCGCCTGCGTGAGGCCCGAGCCATCGCGCGCCACCGCGAACACGAACTCACCGGCGCGCGCGCCGGCCGCTTCGTCGGCACGCGCCGGCACGGGCGGCGCCGGCGCCGTGTCATCGAGCGCGAGCAGCGCGAGGTCGGTGGCCGGGTCGACGCCCTTGACGCTGGCGCCCGCGGTCTCGCCATCGGGCAGCACCGCTTGCACACGTTCGGCGCGCCATACGCGATGTGCGGCGGCGACGATGAACCGGTCACGCCAGACGGTAGCGGAGCCGACCGAACGGCGCGACGCGACAACGGCCACCACCGAGCGCGCGACACGCTCGACCGCATCGGGAAGATCAGAAGAAGAGGAAGCGCTCATGGCAGGCCTCATGCAGATCGATGCCGCCATGCTCGCGCGTACGTAACGGCGCCGCATCCGCCGATCGGGCAGCGCCGCCCCTGCCCGATCGGGCAGCACCGCTAGACTGGCCCGATGCCGCGCCGCGAAGCCCGCCACCGCCACCACGTCTACGTGGTCGAGCTGTCCGACCGCGTGTGGAACGAGCCGGGCTTTCGCAAGGCCAACCCGGACTACCGGCTGGGCAAGCCCTTCGTCTATGTCGGCATGACCGGGCTCGACCCGGATCGGCGTTTCGACAAGCACAAGGCCGGCATCCAGGCCAACCGCTTCGTGCGCGACTACGGGCTGCGCCTGCTGCCGCGGCTGTACGAGGTCTACAACCCGATGCCCTACGAAGCCGCGCGCGAGATGGAAGTGGAGCTGGCGATCGGGCTGCGCGAGGCGGGCTACGGCGTCTGGCAGGCCTGAGTGTTCGCCCCGAGGCGTCGTCACTTCACCGAGTAGCCGCGCGCTTGCACGCAGCCCATGGCCCTGCGATGGAACTCGCCCCCATCCGCCATTGCGGCCGGCTGCGTCATGGCCCAGCGGTTGCATTGCTGGACATCGAACTCCGCCTGCTGCGCGCTCTGGCCGTGCAGCGGCGCGATTACCGGTGCCGGGGCGCTGGGCAGCACCGGGTCGGCCGGCGCGGTGAGCACCACCGGTGCCGGCTCCACCACCACGTAGCCCGGGTAGTACCAGGGGCCGTAGTAGCCGAAGCCGATGCCCACGCCGACATGCACGCGGCTGTGATGGTGATGGTGCCAGCCGCCGTGGCTGTGCGCCGCGGTGGGAGCGAAGGCGGCCAGGCCGATGGCCAGCGCGGCCGCGAGCGTGTGGATTGCGATCTTCATGACGCGCTCCTTGCCCGAGGTATCGCCTCGTACAACGACAATTCTGCGCTCTTCACTCCGTCGGCGGATAGGCGATAAAGGCGTCCAGCCGCTCCGCCTGCGTGGAGAACTCGCGCCAGGCGGGATAGTCCGCCGCACGCACGACCTCGGGCAGCTTCTGCTGCAGCATCGCCCAGGCGATGGCCATCATCACACCGGCCTGGTTGATGCCCTGCACGCTGGCCTCCAGCGGCCGGCGCTGCTGCTCCGCTTCGAGCGCCGAACAGGCCGCGAGCAGCTGGCCGCGCACGCGATCGAGCCACGGCGCATGCTGCTTTTCCGCCGGCCGCAGCTCGCGCTCATAGACCATCTGCACGCCCTTGTCGCAGGCGGCGAGCGCCAGGCCGATGAGGCGCAGCGCATGCTGGCGCTCGGGCAGCCCCTTCGGCATCAGGCTCTTGCGCGGTGCCGCCAGCGCCTCGGCGTAGTCGAGGATCAGCGTCGAGTCCATCAGCACCTCGCCGTCTTCGCACACCAGCGATGGTGCCTTCACCACCGGGTTGATCGCATGGAACTGCTCGAAGGTGCGAAACACCGAGATCGAACGGTGCTCGAAGGGCAAGCCCAGCAGCTGCAGCGAGACCGCGACGCGGCGGACGTAAGGCGAATCCAGCATGCCGATGAGTTGCATGGCGCACTCCAGTGACTTCAGAAGGGCCCGCCAGCATAGCGGCATGCAGAATGTCGACGTGCCTTCTGAGTCTTCCATACCGCGCACCCCGCTCGTCCCGCTGCTCGCGCGCAGCGCGTGGCCCGAGTGGCGCCACCATCCGTGGCGCCATGCGGTGGCGCTGCTGGCGGTGGCGCTGGGCGTGGCGCTGGCCTTCTCGGTGCATTTGATCAACGCATCGGCGCTGGCCGAGTTCGCGGCCGCGACGCGTGCGGCCAACGGCGAGCCGGACTTGAGCCTGCGCAGCACATCACGCGATGGCTTCGACGACGCGCTGTACGCGCGCATCGCGCGCAGCCCCGGCGTGGCGCGCGCGACACCCGTGCTCGAGCTCGACGGCGTGGCGCTGTCGGCCAGCGGCGAGCGCCTGCCGCTGAAGCTGCTCGGCATCGATGCCTTGAGCATCGCGCCGCTGGCGCCCGCGCTGCTGCCGCGACCCGCGCGCAGCGACGCGCCGCGCACGCTGTTCGTCGACCCGGACGCGGTGTTCGTCAACGCGGCCGCGCAGCAGCGCCTCGGCGTCCATGCGGGCGAGGTGTTGCGCGCGCAGCGCGGTCCCGGCTGGGTGGCGCTGAGCGTGGCCGGCACCGTGGCCGCCGGCGGTGCGCCGCTGGCGGTGATGGACATTGCCGGCGCGCAGGCGCACTTCGATCGCGTCGGCCGCATCACGCGCGTCGACCTGCGGCTGGTGCCTGGCACCACGCGCGACGCCGCGCTCGCCGCCATCGGCCCGCTGCCCGCCGGCGTGCGGCCGGCGGTGGCCGACGATGCGAGCCAGCGCATGTCGTCGCTGTCGCGTGCCTATCGCGTGAACCTCACGGTGCTGGCGCTGGTGGCGCTGTTCGTCGGCGGCTTCCTGGTGTTCTCGGTGTTCGCGCTGTCAGTGGCGCGGCGCACGCCGCAGCTCGCGCTGCTCGGCGTGCTCGGCCTGGCCGCGCGCGAACGGCGCGCGCTGGTGCTCGCCGAAGGGGCGCTGCTCGGCGTGGCGGGCAGCGTGCTCGGCCTGCTGATGGGCACCGGCCTCGCGTGGCTGGCGCTGCGCCTGCTCGCCGGCGACCTGGGCGGCGGCTACTTCCAGAGTATCGACACGCCGCCGTTGCAGTTCTCGTGGCCCGCGGCGGCGCTGTTCGGCGCGCTCGGCGTGCTGGCGGCGCTGGCCGGCAGCTGGCTGCCCGCGCGCCAGGCCGAGGCACTGGCCCCCGCGCAAGCCTTGAAGGGACTGGGCGATGCGCCACACACGTCCGGCCGCGCGCGCCGGCTCGGCCCGGTCTTGCTCGTGGGCGGCGTCGGCCTCGCGCTGCTGCCGCCGCTCGGCGAGCTGCCGCTGGCCGCCTATGCGTCAGTCGCTTCGCTGCTGCTCGGCGGCATCGCCTGCGTGCCGGTCGTCGTGCAGGCGCTGCTGGCGCGCTGGCGGCCTCGCGAAGCGCTGGGGCTGCTGGCGGTGCAGCGCGCGCGGCATCAGCGCCATGGCGCGACGATCGCAGTGGCCGGCGTGGTGGCCTCCCTGAGCCTCGCGGTTGCGCTGACCGTGATGGTGGCGAGCTTTCGCGACGGCGTGTCGAAGTGGCTCGATGCCATATTGCCGGCCGATCTCTATGCGCGCAGCGCCTTGAGTGCCGGCAGCAGCGATACCGCGTGGCTGCCGCGCGAGTTCGTCGCCGCGGCCGCGCGCGTGCCCGGCGTCGCGCGCGTCGAGGCGCAGCGCTCGCGCGCGCTGCAGCTCGCGCCGGACCGCCCCGCGGTGAGCTTGCTCGCTCGACCCTTGAGCGACCCGGCGCAACGGCTGCCGCTGGTCAGTGCGCCACTGGCACCCCGGCCGGGCGAGATCGGCGTCTATGTCAGCGAGGCGGTGCTCGGCGTGTATGGCGCCGCGCCGGGCTCGCAGATGACGCTGCCACTGGACCCGCCGGTGCAAGTGCGCGTGTTGGGCGTGTGGCGCGACTACGCGCGCCAGTTCGGCGCCATCGCGATCGACGATGCCGCCTACCGTGGGCTCACCGGCGACCAGCGTGTCAATGATCTCGCGCTGTGGCTCAGCCCCGGCACCGACGCAGCGGCCGTGCAGCAGGCCCTGCGCACGCTGGCGCGCGAGCCGGGGCTGCTGGAGTTCGCGCAGCCGGCCGAGCTGCGCCGCATCTCGCTGGCCATCTTCGACCGCAGCTTCGCCGTCACCTACTACCTGCAGGCGGTGGCTATCGCGATCGGCTTGTTCGGCATCGCCGCCAGTTTCTCCGCCCAGGTGCTGGCGCGCCGCAAGGAGTTCGGCCTGCTCGCGCACCTGGGGCTCACGCGCCCGCAGGTGATCGGCGTGGTGGCCGGCGAGGCGGCCGCGTGGACCGCCGCCGGCGCGCTGCTCGGCCTCTTGCTCGGGTTGGCAGTGAGCGTGGTGCTGGTGCACGTGGTCAATCCGCAGAGCTTTCATTGGTCGATGGATCTGCGGGTGCCGTGGCCACGCCTCGCGCTGCTTTGCGTGGCGGTGCTGGCGGCAGGCAGCGTGACGGCCGCGATCAGCGCGCGCGCCGCCGCGGGCCGCGATGCGGTGCTCGCGGTGAAGGAGGATTGGTGAGGCGACGCACATTGCTGTTGGCCGCGTCGCTCAGTCCCGTTCGGGCTGAGGTGTCGAAGCCCGCCCTCCACTTCCCCCGCGACTTCGGCTCCCACAACGAAGCCGGCATCGAGTGGTGGTACGTCACCGGCGAGCTGCAGGCCGGCGATGAGCTGTGCGGCTTCCAGCTCACCTTCTTCCGCTCGCGCACCGGCCTCGCGCGCGACAACCCGAGCCGCTTCGCCGCGCGTCAGCTGCTGCTGGCGCATGCGGCGGTGAGCGATCTGCGCGCGGGAAGGCTCCTGCATGCGCAGCGCGTCGTGCGCTGGTCGGAGAGCGACGACGAGACGCTGCTTGCCTTCGCATCGACGCAGGACACGCGTGTGCGCGTGCAGGATTGGTCGTTGTTGCGCGAGGGCGATGGCAGCTACCGTGCACAGCTCGGCGACCGTGACGTGGGCTTCGCCTACGAGCTGCAACTGAAACCGACGCAGGCGCCGCTGCTGCAGGGCGACGCGGGGCTGTCGCGCAAGGGCCCGGGCGCGGGCGACTTCAGCCACTACTACAGCGAGCCGCAGCTCGCGGTGAGCGGCACGCTGACACGCGGCACGCGCCAGCAAGCGGTGAGCGGCCGCGCATGGCTCGACCATGAATGGAGCGACGCGCTGCTGCCGCGTGATGCGGTCGGCTGGGACTGGCTCGGCATCAACCTAGAGGACGGCAGCGCGCTCACGGCATTTCGCCTGCGCCGCGCCGACGGCAGCACGCTGTGGGCCGGCGGCAGCCATCGCATGCCGGGCGCGGCGCCGCGCAACTTCGCGCCCGACGAAGTGCGTTTCACACCGGGGCGCCGCTGGCTGAGCCCGGCGACGCACGCAAGCTACCCGGTGCAATGGACGCTCGACACGCCCCTCGGTCGCCACGAAGTGCGCGCGCTGCTCGATGCGCAGGAGCTCGATGCTCGCACGAGCTCCGGCACTGTGTACTGGGAGGGGTTGAGCGAGCTGCGCGACGCGCAGGGCCGCGTGGTCGGCCGCGGCTACCTGGAGATGACGGGCTACGTGCGTCCGCTCGGCTCGTAGCTCGTAGGGTGGGCTTCAGCCCACCATCGTGCGCGTGGGCTGAAGCCCACCCTACCTGCTGGGAACGGTGCTCTGCTCGCCGCTGCGCCACGGCTGGATCGGCGCCGAGCGCACGCAGTTGCGGCCGGCCGCCTTGGCCTGGTAGAGCGCCATGTCGGCGTCGTGCACCAGCGCCTCCAGGTTCACATGCGCAGGCCCCAGCGGCGCCACGCCGACGCTCACCGTGGTGCCCACCGTCTGCCCCTGCCACGGCAGCTGCAGCAGCGCCACCTGCTCGCGGATGCGCTCGGCCACGTCGAGCGCGCCCAGCGGGTCGGTGTGCGGCAGGAACACGATCAGCTCCTCGCCGCCGAAGCGCGCCAGCAGATCGGGCTGCCGCAGCGAGCGCGCGGTGGTGGCCGCCATCTCGCGCAGCAGCGCGTCACCGGCCAGGTGGCCGTGCGTGTCGTTGATCCGCTTGAAGTGGTCGGCATCGATCAGCAGCAGCGCGCCGCCGGTGTCGTAGCGGCGGCAGCGTGCCCACTCGTGCTCCACGAGCAGCATGAAGTGGCGGCGGTTGAAAATGCCTGTGAGGTCGTCGTTCATCGCCTGCACGGCGAGTTGCTGGCGCGTGCGCTCCAGCTCGAACACGAGCCGCAGCACGAGCGAGCCGATCAGCGGCGTCAGCACGAGCGAGCACAGGCTGCTCGACAGCGTGGCGATGGCGCGGTTGCCATGGCCGGTGACGCTGATCACGCCCTGCGAGATGGCCATCGCCAGCAGCCACACGATGACGGTGAGCGCCGCCGTGGCACGCATCGGCCCGAGCCGGATGACCTGGTGGCTGAACCAGCGGAACCAGCCGGGTTCGGGGGACGGCGACGCGCTCACGAGCCATATTCGAACACATTCCGTCCTTCCCGCGGTATCCCGAGAAGGCACGTCACGTGCATTACACCCGGGAAATGGGCCCACCCCCTACGGCCTTCGGCCGCCCCCTCAAGGGGGCGACACCAGTGGACCGGCGGAGCCGGATCCGCGGTGTCTACTTGGTCAGTGGGCTCCCCCCGCATCGGCTGTCGCCCCTCCCCGCAAGGGCTTGGTCACCCAGACAACCGCGATCAGCGCGAGGAACAGCAAGGCCGAGCCGAGGAAGATGTCGTCGGCCGCGCGCGTGAAGGCCTGCTGGTCGATCAGCCGGCTGACCTGCGCGCCGATCTGATCGGGGCTCAAGCCCATCGCGCCGAGCTTGCTCCAGGCGTCGCTCGTCACCGCGTCACCGGCGGACAGCCGCTCGGCCAGGTGCGCGTGGTGCATCGCCGCGCGATCCTCCCACAGCGTGGTGGAGATCGAGGTGCCGAAGGCGCCGGCGGTGATGCGCACGAAGTTCGACAGGCCCGAGGCCGACGCGATGCGGTCCGGCGTCAGCCCCGACAGCGTGATGTTCATCAGCGGGATGAAGAAGCAGGCCACCGCCGCGCCCTGCAGGATGGTCGGCACGAGGATGGTCCACAGGTCGGCCTGCGTGGTGAAGTGCGAGCGCATCCACAGCACGATGGCGAAGACGACGAACGACACGGTGGCGATACCGCGTGGATCGACGCGCGTGACGTTGCGCCCGACCATCGGCGACACCACCGGCGCCAGCGCGAAGCCCGCGGCCGTGGCGGTATACCCCATGTGCTGCTGCAGCCACAGCGGCAAGAGCACGAGGTTGCCGAAGAACAGGCCGTAGGCGATCGACAAGGTGATCGCGCCGACGCTGAAGTTGCGCAGCGCGAAGAGGCGCAGCTCCACCACCGGGTGCTCCTCGGTCAGTTCCCACACGACGAAGACGACGAAGCCGATCAGTGCCGCCGCGCCGAGCACGACGATCTGCGCCGAATGGAACCAGTCGAGTTCCTTGCCCTTGTCGAGCATGATCTGCATCGCGCCGACCCACAGCACCAGCAGGCCGAGGCCCACGCCGTCGATCGGCAGCTTGCGCGTAGGCGTCTCGCGCTTGCGGTAGATGCTCCAGGTCACGCCCGCGGCGGCCAGGCCCACCGGGATGTTGATGTAGAAGATCCACGGCCAGGACATGTTGTCGGTGATCCAGCCGCCGAGCAGCGGGCCGGCCACCGGCGCCACCAGCGTGGTCATCGCCCACATCGCCATCGCGAGGCCGGCCTTTTGCGGCGGGTAGCTCGACAGCAGCAAGGTCTGCGACAGCGGGATCATCGGCCCGGCGACCAGGCCCTGGATGACGCGGAAGGCGATCAGCAGCTCGAGCGACGGGGCGAAGCCGCACAGCCACGACGCCAGCACGAACAGCAGCACGCTCGCCGTGAACAGGCGCACCGCGCCGAAGCGCTGCGTGAGCCAGCCGGTGAGCGGCACCGAGATGGCGTTGGCCACCGCGAAACTGGTGATGACCCAGGTGCCCTGGCTCGGGCTGACGCCGAGGTTGCCGGCGATCGACGGCAGCGACACGTTGGCGATCGACGTGTCGAGCACGTTCATGAACGTGGCCAGCTTGTTGCCGCGCGGGCGCCGGAGCGTCCTGTGAGGTCGACATGACTGAACCCCGCCGAACGATCAGTGCGCCGCCGTCAAGGCCGTGCTGGCCACCGCCGCGGCCGGTACCGGCTGGGCTTGCGCCGCGCGCGCCACCACCGTGCTGTTGCGGCCGAGGTTGGCTACGACGATGCGCTTGACCTCGCCGTCGGCATCACGCTGCAGCGCATCGAACACCGCGGTGCTCGCCGCCGCCTCCACGCGCGGCGCGTCGGACAGCATCTTCCCATCGGTCTTGCTCACGTCGACCGTGGCTTCCATCGACAGGCCCACGCGCAGCGGATGCGAGGCGAGCTCCTTGGCATCGAGCGCGATGCGCACCGGCACGCGCTGCACGATCTTGATCCAGTTGCCGGTGGCGTTCTGGGCCGGCAGCAGCGAGAACGCCGCACCGGTGCCCGCTCCGAGGCCGACGACGGTGCCGTGGTAATCGGCCTTCTTGCCGTAGACGTCAGCCGTGAGCGTTGCGCTCTGGCCGATGCGCAGGCGCTGCAGCTGGCTTTCCTTGAAGTTGGCGTCGACCCAGACCTGGTCCAGCGGCACGATGGACATCAGCGGCGCGCCGGCGGCCACGCGCTGGCCGAGCTGCACGCTGCGCTTGGCCACGTGGCCGTCGACCGGCGCCGGCAGCGCGGCGCGCTTGAACGCGAGATAGGCCTCGCGCACGCGCGCCGCGGCGCGCTGCACGTTCGGGTGCTGCTCGACGGTGGTGCCGTCGGTCAGCGTCTGGTTCGACGCGAGCTGCTCGCGCGCGGCCAGCAGCGCCGATTGCGCGGCGCTCACCGCACTGCGCGCGGCGGTCAGCTGCGCATTCGCGTGGTTGAACTCTTCCTTCCCCACGGCCCCGGTGGTCACCAGCGGTGCGCGGCGGTTCACGTCGTCCTGTGCGCGCACGAGGTCGCTCTGCGCGCGCGCCACGTCGGCATCGCGCAGTGCGATCTGCGCGTTCAGGGTCGCGTTGTTCGCGTACATCGTGCGCACCTCGCGCACCGCTTGCGCGAGCTGCGCTTCGGCCTGGCTGGCCAGCCTTGACGAAATCGGTGTCGTCGGCGCCGATGGCCACCACGGTGCCGCCGACCTGCGGCGTGATCTGCACCAGGTTGCCTTGCACATAGGCGTTGTCGGTGGATTCGTAATGGCTGGCGACCAGCGCGTAGTAGGCACCGTAGCCTGCGCCGAAGAGCAGCACCGCGGCGGCCACCGCGGTGAGCGCCTTGCGGCGCGTGCCGTTGTTGTTGCCGTTGTTTGCAGGGGCTTGGGGAGCGTTCATGGTGTGGGAATTCCCTGAGCAGGTGTCTTGGGTGATGTCGGCTTACTTCGTGAGCGCGGCCACGGAGGTGGTGGCGGGCGCGGGCAGCGGCGCATAGCCGCCGCCGAGCGCGCGGGCCAGTTGCGCCTGCACGTCCAGCGCGCGCGCCTTCAGGTCCACGGCCGAGCG
>VBDL01000459.1 GCA_005884255.1 Betaproteobacteria bacterium
CCGCCTGCTGCGCATCGCCGGCGGCGAGCACATCGATGCGTTGATGCGCCCCGAGGTGCGGCAACAGGTGTTGCTGGCAATGGATACCGCACTCAAGGAGTAGGCCCACATGGCCGTTTCAGTCTTCGACCTCTTCAAGATCGGCATCGGGCCGAGCAGTTCGCACACCGTGGGGCCGATGCGCGCGGCGCGCATCTTCTCGCTGCGCCTGCAGCACGAAGGCCTGCTCGAACGCACCGCGCGCGTGAAGAGCGAGCTCTACGGCTCGCTGGGTGCCACCGGCAAGGGCCACGGCAGCGACAAGGCCGTGCTGCTGGGCCTGGCCGGCCACGAGCCCGATACGGTGGACGTGGAGGCCGTGCCGGCGCTGCTCGAGGCGATGCGCGGCAGCGGCCGCATGAAGCTGCTGGGAGAGCATGAGGTCGCCTTCGACGAGAAGAACGACCTCCTGTTCCTGCGCCGCGAGACGCTGCCCTTCCACGCCAATGGCATGCGCTTCACCGCCTACGACGCAAGCGGCGCCGAGCTGCAGAACCGCGTCTACTACTCGGTCGGCGGCGGCTTCGTCGTCAGCGACGAGGTGGCGGCCGATGGCACGAAGCAGAAAGTCATCGCGCCCGACACCACCGTGCTGCCGCTGCCCTTCCACAGCGGCGCCGAGCTGCTCGCGGTGTGCGAGCGCGAAGGCGCATCGATCGCGCAGGTGATGCGGCGCAACGAGCGCCATTGGCGCACGGATGCCGAGATCGATGCCGGGCTGCTGAAGATCTGGCACGTGATGCAAGACTGCATGGCGCGCGGCTGCCGCGCCGAGGGTGTGCTGCCGGGCGGCTTCAAGGTCAAGCGGCGCGCGGCCTCGCTCTATCGCGCGCTCACCAGCAACCCGGAAGCGGCGCTGAAGGATCCGCTGCAGGTGATGGACTGGGTGAACCTCTACGCGCTGGCCGTCAACGAGGAGAACGCCGCGGGCGGCCGCGTCGTCACCGCGCCGACCAATGGCGCGGCCGGCATCATCCCCGCGGTGCTGCACTACTACGCGCGCTTCGCGCCGGGTTCGCACGATGCCGGCATCATCGACTTCCTGCTCACCGCCGGCGCCATCGGCATCCTCTACAAGGAGAACGCGTCGATCAGCGGCGCCGAGGTCGGCTGCCAAGGCGAGGTCGGCGTGGCCTGCTCGATGGCCGCAGGCGCGCTGTGCGCCGTGATGGGCGGCACGCCGGCGCAGGCGGAGAACGCCGCCGAGATCGGCATGGAGCACCACCTCGGCCTGACCTGCGACCCCGTCGGCGGCCTGGTGCAGATTCCCTGCATCGAGCGCAACGCGATCGCGTCGGTGAAGGCGATCAATGCCGCGCGCATGGCGTTGCGCGGCGACGGCACGCATCACGTGAGCCTGGACAAGGTGATCAAGACGATGCGCGAAACCGGCGCCGACATGATGACCAAGTACAAGGAAACGGCGCGCGGCGGCCTAGCGGTGAACATCGTCGAATGCTGACCGGGTCGTTCCAGAATCTGACGGGAAACTGACAGCCTTTTCCGCCCATCGCCCGCGGGCGGACCACTCGACACTCCCCGAACTCATGCGTCGCCGACCGGCGCGCTGAGGACAGGGGGCACGACCTGGCCACCAAGACTGCGTTCATCGCGGCATCGGTCCATGGCTGTACGCGTCGCCAAGGACGTGACGGCCGATATCCTGCCGCCGCCGCTGTACCTGATCGAGGCGCGGCTGACCCTCTCGCAAGCGCTCGACGGCACGCTGCCGCCGGCCGACGCACTGAAGGCCTTCGACAAGCTCGCCGCCGACTACCGCACTCGTGTCGACTACTGGCAGAAGAATCCGCCCTTCGGGCTGGAGAAGCACTTGCTCGGCGCGCAGCACGATGCCGCGCAGCGCTTCCTCGAAGGCGCGAAGGTGCAGGTGCTGCAGCCGCTGGCCGCCGGCAATGCCGATGCGGCGCGCGCGGCGCTGCCGGCCGTGCACAAGCTCTACGAGGCGCACCGTGCCGGCGTGGACAAGACGGTCGAGGTGTCCAATGCGTTTGCCGACGAGAACATCGCCGGCTTCGACGCGGTGGTGGCTTCGGTGCACCAGTGGACCATCGGCGTGCTGGCCGGCGCACTGCTCGCCTGCATCGCGCTGTACA
>VBDL01000460.1 GCA_005884255.1 Betaproteobacteria bacterium
GCCGGCACGGCCTACGGGCTGTCGCCTTACTTCCGCCTGTCGATCGCGACCTCGGTCGACATCCTCGACGAAGGCTGCGCGCGCATCGAGCGAGCGGTGGCCGAACTGCGCTGAAGCACACCATGAGCACCTACAAAGCCCTTCGCAAGAACCCGTCCGCTCCTCAGGTGAGCGAAGTGCTCATCGCCGCGCTGCGAGAGATCCCGGTGGCCGCCTTGAGCGACAACATGCACCGCAATATCGGCACCGTCGGGCTGCGGCCCTATCACCGGCCCGGCAAGCACACGATGGCCGGCACCGCCGTCACGGCCCGCTCGCGCGGCGGCGACAACCTGACGTACCTTCGCGCGCTGGAATTCTGCCGCCCGGGCGATGTGCTGATCATCGATGCCGGCGGCCATCTCGACAACGCCGTCGTCGGCGGCATCCTGTCGTTCTACGCCGCGAGCATCGGCGTGGCGGGCCTGGTGATCGACGGTGCCATCCGCGACGTGGCCGAGATCCGCGAGCGCGAGTTCCCGGTCTATGCGCGCGGCGTCACGCACCGCGGTCCGTACAAGGATGGCCCCGGGGAGATCAACGTGCCGGTGTCGGTGGGCGGCATGGTGATCAACCCCGGCGACATCGTCGTGGGCGATCAGGATGGCTTGCTGGCGATTCCGCCCGGGGAAGCCGAGGTCGTGCTGGACGGCGCGCGCACGACGCTCGCGAACGAAGCCAACACTATCCGCGCGATGAAGGAGGGCCGCTGGGACCGCTCGTTCATCGACGCGCTGGAAGCGCGCTGCAACAACTGATGCCCGGCGTCGGATGGGCTAGGAGTCCGCGCGGCAGACTCCTAGCGCATGCGCTGAATGCACTGCTCCCCCGAGCCCCCTCCAGGAGGGGGCTCCAGCATGAACGACAAGCCGGCTTGTCAGCCGGCGAATACCCAGCGGAGCGGAAGGTGCCTCCAAGCGTCTCGCCTGCACGGCCCGGCCGGCCGGCCGAGAGGCCGGCTCGTGATGCGCGCTGGAGCCCCCTCTCGGAGGGGGCTGGGGGAGCTGTAGGTTCAGCCGCCGGCTAGGAGTCTGTGCGGCTCTGCCGCGCAGACTCCTAGCCCCATAACGACCCGTTATCCGTCCAGACGAAAGCCGTCTTGGCCTCGGCGAAGGAGGACGCTTAAGGTTCCACGCACCGTTTCAGCGAGGAACCTTCGTGAGCACCTCCCGCATCGCGGCGCGCATGCGCCGCATCAAGCCTTCTCCGAGCAGCACTGCGGCGGACCGCACCGCCGAGCTGCGCCGGCAAGGCAAGGACATCGTCAACCTCGCGATCGGCGAGCCCGATTTCGACACGCCGGCGCCGATCCGGCGCGCCGCGTGCGAGGCCATCGAGCGCGGCGAGACGCGCTACACCGCGGTCGCCGGCACGCTGGCGCTGCGCGAAGCGATTGCCGACAAGCTCGAGCGCGAGAACCGGCTCGACTACACGCCGCGCGACATCGTCGTCACCTGCGGCGCCAAGCACGCGATCTTCAACGCGCTGTCGGTGAGCGTCGAGGACGGCGACGAGGTCATCGTGCCTGCGCCGTACTGGGTGTCCTACCCGGACATGGTGCTGGCCTGCGATGGCACGCCGGTCATCGTGCCCTGCGACGAGGCCGACGACTTCCGACTCGCCCCCGCCGCGCTGGAAGCGGCCATCACGGCGAAGACGAAGTGGCTCATCTTCAACTCGCCGACCAATCCGACCGGCACCACCTACGGCGCGGCGCAACTGCGTGCGCTGGCCGACGTGCTGCTGCGCCACCCGCAGGTGATGCTGCTCACCGACGACATCTACGAGCACATCCGCTTCGACGATGCGCCGAGTCCGCACCTGGTGGCCATCGAGCCGGCGCTGCAACCGCGCACGGTGGTGATCAACGGCGTCTCCAAGTCCTACGCGATGACCGGCTGGCGCATCGGCTATGCGGCCGGCCCCGCGGACATCATCGGCGCGATGGAGATGCTGCAGTCGCAGTCGACCAGCGGCGCGAGCTCGGTGAGTCAGGCGGCTGCGCTGGCGGCGCTACTCGGCCCGGCGGACTTCCTGCCCGGCTGGGTCGACACCTATCGCCTGCGGCGCGATACCGCAGTGCGCCTGCTCAACGCGATCCCGGGCGTGCGCTGCCGCGCGCCGGGCGGTGCGTTCTACCTGTACGTGAACTGCGGCGGCCTGATCGGCCGGCGCACGCCGCAAGGCCAACGCCTGGACAGCGACCTCGATGTGGTGCTGTACCTGCTGGAGTCCGGTGTGTCGCTGATCGCCGGCACCGCCTACGGCATGGCGCCGTACTTCCGCATGTCCATCGCCACCGGCGTCGAGGTCATCGAGGAAGGCTGTCGCCGCATTTCCACAGCGGTCGCGGCGCTGGCGTGAACCTAAGGGTTCACCCGCGTATTGCGGCTGCTTATGCGTGAAGGTCCATAACGTATTGGCCCGCCGAACGTCATCTTCCTAAGATCGATTCATTCCCCATTCATCTCTGGAGACGCCATGAAGAAGTTGCTCGCCGCCCTGATGATTTCGAGCCTGTTCGCCTCCAGCGTCTTCGCTCAGGGCGATGTGCTGAAGATCGGTCTGATCAGCCCCTTGAGCGGCGCCAACGCGCGCTACGGTGCCTTCGCCGGCAAGGGCGCGAGCCTCGCGGCGAAGGAGATCAACGCAAGCGGCGGGTTGCTCGGCAAGAAGATCGAGCTGATCACCGGCGACAGCCAATGCGTGCCG
>VBDL01000461.1 GCA_005884255.1 Betaproteobacteria bacterium
GCTTACGAGCAATCGTTGCAGGGCTTGAGCGCTGCGGTGTTGCAGCGCGCGGGCGAGCGCGCGGCCGGCGGCCAGCAGCTGGCGCGCGACAGCACGTGGAAGCTGCTGGCGCTCGGCGGGGTCGCGGTGTTGATCGCCGTGGCCGCCGCGGTGACGCTGACGCGCTCGATCGTGCTGCCGCTGCGCGAGGCCACGCAGGCCGCGCAGCGCATCCAGCACGGCGACCTGTCGCAGCGCATCGACGTGCGCACCAACGGCGAGATCGGCCAGCTGCTGCACGCGATGAGCGAGATGCAGGCGCACCTGACGCATGTGATCGAAAACGTGCACCGCGCGGCGCACGACGTGGCCACCAGCTCCGATGAGATCGCGCATGGCAATGCCGACTTGTCGTCGCGCACCGAGCGCTCGTCCACGCATCTGCAGCAGACCGCCTCGGCGATGGAGCAGATCTCCGCCACCATGGCCGGCAGCAGCGCCAAGTCGCGTCAGGCCGCCGAGGTGGCGGCGAAGGCGCGCGCCTCGGTGATCGAGGGCGGTGCGTCGGTCGACGGGCTGGTCGAAATGATGACGCGCATTGCCGACTCGAGCACGCGCATCAAGGACATCACCGCGGTGATCGACGGCATCGCGTTCCAGACCAACATCCTCGCGCTCAATGCCGCGGTGGAAGCGGCACGCGCCGGCGATGCGGGCCGCGGCTTCGCGGTGGTGGCCGGCGAGGTGCGCTCGCTGGCGCAGCGCTCGGCGTCGGCGGCCAAGGAGATCAAGGCCTTGATCGACGACTCGGCGGGCAAGGTGGCCGAGGGCACACACACGGTGGCCGAGGTCGGCGAGCGCATCCGCGGCATCGTGACCGAGGTGGTCGGCGTTCGCCAGCTGATCGACGACGTGTCCGTCGCCACGCAGCAGCAGGAGGCCGGCATCGGCTCCGTCAACCACAGCGTGACCGATCTCGACAAGAGCACGCAGCAAAACGCCGCGCTCGTCGAGGAGCTGGCCGCGACCACCGATGCGCTGAAGGCCAACGCCAAGCGCCTGGTGTCGGCGGTGGAGTTCTTCCGCATCCCGGCTCACGCCTGACAACACTCTGGAGGTTCAGATGAAGGCCTATCCGATGATCCTGATGGCCGCGCTGGCGTTCGCGCTGGCGCCCGTCGCCGCCGTGGCCGACGGGCCGAAGGTGCTGAAGAAGGTGCCGCCGGAATTCCCTGGCGAGGCCGCGCGCAAGGGCATCACCGACGGCGTGCTGAAGGCCAAGCTGTCGATCGATGGCCAAGGCGCGGTGACCGAGGTCGAGATCGTCGACGCGACGCCGCCGAAAGCGCGCATCTTCACGGCCGCTGCGACCGATGCGCTGAACAAGTGGCGCTTCGAGGGCACCGGCAAGCCGCAGACCGTCGAGCTCAAGCTCGTCTTCCAGCAGGACTGAGTACGGCAGCGCGCGTGGCGGCGGCGGTATCCTCCCGCCACGATGCGCCTGCTGTTGATCGAAGACGACCGCATGATCGGCGACGGCCTGCGCCAGGCCCTGCGCCTGGAGGGGCATGCCGTCGACTGGGTCTATGACGCGCAAGCGGCCGCCGCCACACTCGCCTCCGAGCGCTTCGACGGCGTGCTGCTCGATGTGGGCTTGCCCAAGGGCAGCGGCCTCGACGTGCTGCGCGGCCTGCGCGCGCGCGGCGATGCGACGCCGGTGATCGTGATCACTGCACGCGATGCGCTGGAGGATCGTGTCGCCGGGCTCGATGCGGGCGCCGACGACTACCTCGTCAAGCCTTTCGAGCTGGAGGAGCTCAACGCGCGGCTGCGCGCCGTGATGCGCCGCCATACCGGCCGCGCGGCGCCGCAGCTCGAGCACGAGGGCGTGACGCTCGACCCGGCGACGCGCCAGGTCACGCTCGATGGCCAGCCGGTGCTGTTGTCGGCGCGCGAGTTCGCGCTGCTCGAGGCGCTGATGCAGCGCCCCGGCGCAATGCTGTCGCGCGCACAGCTCGAAGACCGGCTCTACGGCTGGGGCGAGGAGGTGGAGAGCAATGCGGTGACGGTGTACATCCACCAGCTGCGCAAGAAGCTCGGCGCCGACTTCATCCAGAACATGCGCGGGGTCGGCTACTTCCTCGGCAAACGTACGCGCTGATGCGATCGATCCGCCTGCGCCTGCTCGTCTCGCTGCTCGCCGCGCTGGCGCTGGCGGCGCTCGCGATGGGTGCGCTGGCCTATCGCAGCGTGCTGCACGAGTCGCACGCGCTGTTCGACTACCAGCTGCGGCAGATGGCGCTGTCGCTGCGTGACCAGGGCGAGATTCCATCGGACCAGGCCAGCGCCTTCGCCGATGAGCAGTTCGATTTCGTCGTGCAGATCTGGACGGCCGACGGCCGCTCCATCTACTCGACGCGCGCTCACCGCGAGCTGCCCGAGCGCGCGGTGCTCGGCTTCGCCGATATCAACGTCAACGGCGAGGCCTGGCGCACCTTCAGCGTGGCGGCGGTCGATCGCGTGATCCAGGTGGCGCAGCCGCGCGCCATCCGCGAGAGCCTGGCCGCACGTGCGGCGCTGCGCAGCGTGCTGCCGCTGGCGCTGCTGGCGCCGTTGCTCGGCATCGCGGTATGGTGGCTGGTGGCACTGTCGTTGAAGCCGTTGAACCGCGTGGCGCACGACGTGGGCGAGCGCGATGCCGAGTCGCTGCGCGCCGTGCCGCTGGGTGATCTGCCCGACGAGGCACGGCCGCTGGTCGCCGCGTTGAATGCGCTGCTGCAGCGTCTGGCCGTTGCCTTCGACACGCAGCGCGCGTTTCTCTCCGATGCCGCGCACGAGCTGCGCTCGCCGCTCACCGCGCTGAAGCTGCAGACCACTGCACTGCGCCGTGCAGGCGACGAGGGGCAGCGACAAGCGGCGCTCGATGCCCTGAGCGCCGGCGTCGAGCGAGCCACGCGCCTCGTCGAGCAACTGCTGACGCTGGCACGCAGCGAACCGGGCGCGCAGCAGCCGCCGCTGCAGACGCTGCAGCTCGGCGAGCTGGTGCGCCAGGCGCTGGCCG
>VBDL01000462.1 GCA_005884255.1 Betaproteobacteria bacterium
GTCTCGATCGGCACCTGCCAGCCGGCATAGCTCACCGCCTGCAGGCCTTCGTTCTGCAGCGCCAGCGACAGCAGGCCCACCGAGACCTGCTCGCCGGTGGAGGCGATCATGTCGAGCTCGCGCTGGGCTTCCGGCGTGATCTGCTCGGGGGACAACTCCTTGGCCAGGCCGAGCAGGCGGTTGGTCTCGCCGCTCATCGCCGACGGGACGACGACCATCTGATGCCCGGCGCGCGCCCATTTGGCGACTCGCTTGGCGACGTTGCGAATCCGCTCGGTCGACCCCATCGAGGTGCCGCCGTACTTGTGAACGATCAAAGCCATGACTGCAAGGGTGCGCGAGGAGGACCGGGCATTTTAGCTTCGACGCGGGGGCTCCCACGTCAGCGCCACTTGTGCTTCTCCCGCTGCGGCCCATTGGCGTGCATCGATGCCGAGGCCGGGCACGAAGACCAGCGTGTCACCGGCGTACAGCAGCGGTCCTTGGCGATCCCATTCGGCGAGCCCCGCGGCCTGGTACTGCTTCTTCAGGCTGCGCGGCGTCGAGCGCGGCGCGCGCTGGAATTGCTCGCCGCCGCTGCGCTCGCGCAGCTCGCAGCGGGCGAGGCGCGCGAGTGCGACGCCGCCGCTCGCGACGCGCTCGACGATCAGCGCCCCGCCCCATTCGGGCAAGGCGATGCGTCCCGCGCGTTTGATGGCGATCGCGCTTGCGCGGGGTGGCGCCGCGGTCTCGACCGCGTTCGGGGCAAAGCGCAGCGAGCCGCGGTAGTTGCGTACCTCCCCGCGCTCCAGCGGCCAGCGTGCGCCGGACTTCGCGTCGGGCCATTCGCGCAGCAGCCGCTCCAGCAGGCTCGCGGTGATCTCGCCATGGCCGCGCAGCCACGCTCGCAGCACATTCGCGCGCCGCGGCTCGGACAGGTGCAGCCACGGCGTCCGCTGCAGCGCGCCTTGCCGCTGCGCATGCGCCAAGTCCAGGGTCGCGATTTCATCGAGCAGCTCTTGCGCCCGCTGCGCCTTGATGGCCGCCGCGGCGAGGCTGGCCTCGGCCTCCGGAAAGGCGCGCAGCAACTCGGGCCACACGCCCGAGCGCAAGCGGTTGCGCGCGAAGCGTGCGTCGGCATTGCTGCTGTCGTCGATGTAGGCGAGGCGATGGCGCCGCACATAAGCCTCGATGTGAGCCCGCGGCTCGTCGAGCCAGGGTCGCGCCCAGCTCAGGCCGTCGCGCTGCGCGACCTGCGGCATGGCAGACAGGCCTGCCATGCCGGCGCCCCGCAGCGCCTGCAGCAAGAAGGTCTCGGCCTGGTCGGTGCGGTGATGCGCCAGCAGCACGAGCGACGCGCCGGCCTCGCGCGTCATCTCGGCGAGTGCACGATAGCGGCCCTTGCGCGCCCAGGCTTCGACGCTCTCGCCGCGCACCGGCTTGCCGGCGAGGCGACGATGCATGAAGCGCACAGGCAGCCCTTGCCGCGCCCAGCGCTCGCATTGCTGTTGTGCCTGCTGCAGCCAATGGTCGGCCTCGGGATGCAGGCCGTGGTGTACGTGAAGCGCAGCCACGGTCACGCCATCGTGCGCAGCGGCTTGCAGGGTGCAGTGAAGAAGCGCGGTGGAGTCGCGCCCGCCGCTGTAGGCCACGGCGACGCAGCGCGTGGCCATCGGTCCGGCGATCAGCGTTCCTTCGTGTCGCTGTAGCGGCCGTAGGACTGCAGACGGTCGTAGCGCTGCTGCAGCAGCTCCTTCGGCTTCAGATCAGCGATCTGGCGCAGCGCGTCGTTCAGCGCGCGCTTCAAGTAGGCGGACATCTGCTTCGAGTCGCGGTGCGCACCGCCCACCGGCTCGCTGACGATCTTGTCGATCAGGCCTAGCGCCTTCAGGCGGTGCGCCGTGATGCCCAGCGCCTCGGCGGCCTCAGAGGCGCGCTCGGCGGTCTTCCACAGGATCGATGCGCAGCCTTCGGGCGAGATCACCGAGTACACCGAGTACTGCAGCATCAGCACCTGGTCGGCCACGCTGATGGCGAGCGCGCCGCCGGAGCCGCCCTCGCCGATGATCGTCGCAATGATCGGCACCTCGAGCTGTGCCATCTCGTAGATGTTGCGGCCGATGGCCTCGGATTGCCCGCGCTCTTCGGCGCCGATGCCCGGATAGGCGCCCGGCGTGTCGACGAAGGTGAAGACAGGCAAGCCGAACTTCTCGGCCAGCTGCATCAGCCGCAGCGCCTTGCGATAGCCCTCGGGGCGCGACATGCCAAAGTTGCGCAGGCCGCGCTCCTTGGTGTCGCGGCCCTTCTGATGGCCGACCACCATGCAGGCCTGGCCGTTGAAGCGCGCGAGGCCGCCGACGATGGACAGGTCATCGGAGAAGTGGCGGTCGCCGTGCAGTTCCTGGAAGTCGGTGAAGATGTCGCCGACGTAGTCCAGCGTGTACGGGCGCTGCGGGTGGCGCGCGATCTGCGTCACCTGCCAGGGCGCCAGGCGCGCGTAGATGTCCTTGGTGAGCTGCTGGCTCTTCTGGCCGAGGCGGTCGATCTCTTCGGAGATGTCGACCGCGGATTCGGTCTGCACGTAACGCAGTTCTTCGATCTTGGTTTCGAGCTCGGCGATCGGCGTCTCGAAGTCGAGGAAGTGTCGTTTGCTCATGCCGCGTTGAATGAGTTGAGGAGGTCAAGCCCGTCGTAACAGGGCGACCGGAACAGCCAGGTGATTCAGTAGTCCACCGGCAGCGGATCGAGGCTGCGCCAAATGTACCATGTGGCCACCGAGCGGAAAGGCGCCCACGCCTCGCCCACCTCGCGCGCTTCGGCACGCGATACCGGCTCGCCGCTGAAGTAGTGCTCGCTGATGCCCTTGAGCAGGCCCATGTCGTCCATCGGCATGACGTTCGGGCGCATCAGGTGGAAGATGAGGAACATCTCGGCCGTCCAGCGGCCGATGCCGCGGA
>VBDL01000463.1:0-1948 GCA_005884255.1 Betaproteobacteria bacterium
CGCTGACGGTGGGCGTCGCCGCGGCGCCCGCGCCGACACCCACACCGACTCCCACCCCCACGCCAACCGCGACGAGCAGCGGTGGCGGAGGCGGTGGCGGTGGTGCCATCTCGCCGCTGGCGCTGTTCGCGCTGGCGGCCGCTGCGGTCGCGTTGGGTGTTCGGCGCCGGAACTCGTGACAAGAGGAAACGCCGCTCAACAGCGATCGAAACCACCCCGCTTTTTCGTGAACTAGTCACGGCGGCGGCCTCCATAATCGCCGCCCATGACCATCCCGATCACCGTGCTGCGAGCCCTCGTGGGCTGCTTCCTGGCGCTGCCCTTGCTGGCCGCCCACGCCGAACTGCCGCGTCCGGCGCACGGGCTGATCGTCAAGCTGAAGGACGCGCCGGCGCACGAGGTCGCGCAGTCCGCCGCCGGCGCGGCGCGCGCGCAGGCCGAGCAGGGACGCATGCGCCGCGTGCTGGCCGAAGCGGGCGTCGCCGCCGATCTCGGCGAGGCGCGGATGCGTCCGTCGGGCCGCAGCGCGCAACTCCTGCGCTTTGCCCGGCCGCTGGCCGCCGACGAGGCGCAGGCCCTGGCGCAGCGCCTGCGCCAGCGCGCGGACGTCGAGTGGGTGGTGCCCAACGAGCGCGAGCAGCGCCAGCAGCTGGTGACGCCGAACGACCCGATGTTCCCCGAGACGACGGGCAACCTCGGCCAGTGGTGGCTGCGGCCGGCCGGCGGCAGCAATGCCAATGCACTGAAGGATCGGATGCGCGGCGTGCCCGGCATCCAGACTGCCTGGGGCACGGAGCGCGGCAAGTCGTCGGTGGTCGTCGCCGTGCTCGACACCGGCATCACCACGCACCCGGACCTCAGCGCGGGTAGCTGGCCGCGCGGCTACGACTTCGTTTCCGAAGTCGACTACGCCAACGACGGCGACGGGCGCGACGCCGACCCGTCCGATCCGGGTGATTGGGTGACGGCCAGCGAGAAGGCCAGCAACCCGCTGTTCAAGGACTGCGATGTCACCGACAGCAACTGGCACGGCACCATCATCGCGGGCCTGGTGGCCGCGGCCACCAACAACGCCACTGGCGTCGCCGGCATCAGCTGGGGCGGCACCGTGCTGCCGGTGCGCGTGGCCGGCAAGTGCGGCGCGACGGTGTCCGATATCGTCGACGGCATGCGCTGGGCGGCCGGACTGCACGTCGACAACGTGCCCGACAATCTCAACCCGGCGCGCGTGGTCAACATCAGCTTCGGCAGCAGCGCCGCCTGCAATGCGGCCTACCAGTCGGCGATCGACGAGCTCTATGCGCGCGGCGTGGCGGTGGTGGCGGCCGCGGGCAACGAGCACACGGCAGTCATCCGCCCGGCCAGCTGCAACCACGTGGTGGCCGTGGCGGCGCTCAACCGCGACGGCTTCAAGGCCAGCTATTCTAACTTCGGCCCCGACGTAGTCGTCTCCACCGTCGGCGGTGACGACGCCACCGGCGCGTGGGGCGACCTGCTGACAGACGGCGGCCTGCTGACGCTGGACAACCTCGGTGCCACCAGCCCAGGCACTGCGGGGTATGCGCGTGTCTTCGGCACCAGCTTCGCCGCGCCGGTGGTCGCCGGCACGATCAGCCTGATGCTCAGCACCAATCCCCTCCTCACGGTGGACAAGATCATTGCCGGCCTGCGCCTGAGCGCGCGGCCGCACGTGACGTCTACCGTGATCGCCCAATGCTCGGCAAGCAACCCGGGTCGCTGCCTCTGTACCAGCACCACCTGCGGCGCCGGCATCCTCGATGCGCCGCAAGCCCTCGTGTACGCGCAGAACCCCGCCGGCTATGTGCCGCTGACGCTCAGTGCCCCCAACATCGATGCGCCCGAGGTGGTGGTGGCCGCTGCGCGCGGGCCGGACATTGCGCAGAGCAGCAGCTCCAGCGGCTCCGACGACGGCGGCGGCGCGCTGGAC
>VBDL01000463.1:2012-5304 GCA_005884255.1 Betaproteobacteria bacterium
CGGCACCGAGCGCCTTCGCCTTCAATGCGCCGAGCTTCGCAGCGAGCGCCGCATCGGCATGCTCGGCGCGCCACACATGGCCGGTGGCCGGTGGCGTCAAGGGCAGCACCTTGGCGGTGTGCACATCGCGCTCGCCGAGCGTGGCCAGCCGCGCCTCGGCCGCTGCGCGATCGCTGAAGCGGCCGAGCGCCAGCCCCGGCTCCAGCCACGGCACGTTGCGCAGCTCCTCGGACTCCACGTTGCGGCGCTTGAGCTCCTCGGTCTTGCGCTGCAGCGCCTCGGGGGACGCGTACTTGCCCATGTAGACGATGAAGACACCGGGCCGCGCGACCGCGGCGCTGGCAATCGCGCCCGGGGGCAGCGCGGCGCGCTTGATCTCGTCGGCGGCGGCGCGCTGCTCGGCCGCGCCGACGAAGGGGCCGGCCTCGAGGCAGCTGCCGGTGGCGGCGCCGGAGGTCGCGGCCTCCACGCGCGCCGCCTCAGCGGCCGATGCAGCGAGTGCCGTCTGCACCACGGCCGGCGGCAGCACGCGCACCGACTGCGGACGGACCTGCCGCGTCAGCCGCTCCGGCTCGCGATCGCCCTGCGGCTTGACACCGGCCACCCCATCGAGCCAGCCCTGCGCCCAGGCGAACAGCAGCGCGTTGGCGAGCAGCAGCAGGGCGACCAGCGCGCGCAGCATCATGAACCCGCCGGCATGGGTCGCGGCCGCACGCTGACCTCGCCGCTGGCGAGCCGATGCTCGACTTCGCCGCGGCGCACGCGCAGCGCGCCTTGCGCATCGACACCGAGCGCCGTGCCGTCGGGCACCTCGGCAGCGGTGCTCGTGATGGTGCGGCCGCGCAGCACGTCGCGCGCGGCGAAGCGCTCGGCGAAGGGCGCGAAACCGTCGCGCTCGAAGGCCTGAAGTGCCTGCAGCAGCGGCAGCGCAATGCGCTGCAGCACCAGCGGCGCATCGCCCGGCACGCCGATCTCCTGCAGGTAGGCCGCTTGCGGCCACTGCGCCTGCGGCGCGATGTTCAGGCCGATGCCGATGACGGCGATGCGGCGCGAGTCGTTGCTCACCGTCTCGATCAGGATGCCGCCGAGCTTGCGATCGCTGCCGTCAGCCAGCCACAAGTCATTCGGCCACTTCAGGCCGATGCGCGGTGGTGTGTGCGGGTCGAGCGCCTCGGCCACCGCGACACCCACCGCCAGCGACAGCCCCGACCAGTCGCGCGGCGCGAGCGGCAGCGCGAGCGAGAAGGTGAGCGAAGCGCCCGGCTGCGCATGCCACACGCGACCCAAGCGGCCGCGGCCGCCCGTCTGCTCCTCGGCGACCAGCAGGCAGGGCTGCGCGTCCTGCCCGCGCGCGCGCTGCAGCAGCAGCGTGTTGGTCGATTCGCAGCGCGGCAGCACCTCGACGCTCAGGCCCGGCAGCAGCGGTTCCATCTGCTGCTGCAATGACGACACCCCGCTCGCCGAGTACGGCGAGCGACCCTCCGAGAGGGTCTCGCCCGGCTTCGGGCGGCCGGGCGCCGGGCTCGTCCGCTCGCTGCTCATGCTCTCACCGTTTCGGGGCCAGCATCGTGCCGCGGCAGCCCTTGGTGCCGCAGCGGCACTCGAACTGTTTCTTCAGTTTGGGCGTATAGCGCTCGTCGATGATGAGGCCGTAGTCGTAGAACAGCTCCTCGCCCGGCTTCAGCGTGCGCAGCGCCTTGATGAAGACGCGGCCATCCGTCTCATCGGCTTCGCAGTTGGGCCGGCAGGCGTGGTTGATCCAGCGCGCCGCATTGCCGCCCACCTTGGCATCGATCACACGGCCGTCATCGATGTGGAAGTAGAACGTGTGGTTCGGGTCCTTCGGGTCGTGCGGATGGCGGCGCAGCGCCTCGGGCCAGGTGATGATCTCGCCCTTGTACTCGATGATGGTTTCGCCGCGGGCGATAGGCTGCACGGCGAACACGCCCTTGCCATGGACTCCGCTGAGCCGCACCTGGATGCGGCGGCCCGGGTTCGCCGAGGCCGTTACTTGCGTCGAAGACTTCATTGGGTACATTGAATTCATGGGTGCGCGCGCGTGGGTGCGCGCGCGAGAGCCCGGATTGTAGAGAAGCGCAGGGATCGCATACGCAAGAACCATGACCAAGTCACTCATCATTGCCGAGAAGCCGTCCGTCGCGCAGGACATCGTGCGCGCGCTCACGCCCAGCAGCGGCAAGTTCGAGAAGCAGGCGGAGCACTTCGAGAACGATCACTACGTCGTCACGTCGGCCGTGGGCCATCTGGTGGAGATCACCGCGCCGGAGGAGTACGACGTCAAGCGCGGCAAGTGGAGCTTCGCGCACCTGCCGGTGGTGCCGCCGCACTTCGACCTGGCGCCGATCGACAAGAACAAGACGCGGCTCAATGCCGTGGTCAAGCTGGTCAAGCGCAAGGATGTCACCGAGCTGATCAACGCCTGCGACGCGGGCCGCGAGGGCGAGCTGATCTTCCGCCTCATCGTGCAGTACGCCGGTTCGGCGAAGGCGCCGATCCACAAGCCGATCCAGCGCCTGTGGCTGCAGAGCATGACGCCGCAGGCCATCCGCGATGGCTTCGAGCGCCTGCGCAGCGATGCGCAGATGCACGGCCTGGCCGATGCCGCGCGCAGCCGCTCCGAGGCCGACTGGCTGGTCGGCATCAACGGCACGCGCGCGATGACGGCCTTCAACTCGCGCGACGGCGGCTTCTTCCTCACCACGGTGGGCCGTGTGCAGACGCCGACCTTGTCGATCGTCGTCGAGCGCGAGGAGAAGATCCGCAAGCACGTGGCGCGCGACTACTGGGAGATCAAGGCCAGCTTCGGCGCCGCCGCCGGCGCCTACGACGGCAAGTGGTTCGATCCGAAGTTCAAGAAGGGCGAGGATGCGGACGCGCGCGCCGACCGGCTGTGGAACGAGGCCGACGCGAACAAGATCGCCGATGCAGTGCGCGGCAAGACGGGCACCGTCAGCGAAGAGGCCAAGCCGAGCTCGCAATCGAGCCCGCTGCTCTACGACCTCACCACCTTGCAGCGCGAGGCCAACTCGCGCTTCGGCTTCTCGGCCAAGACCACGCTGTCGCTGGCGCAAGCGCTGTACGAGAAGCACAAGGCGCTGACCTATCCGCGTACCGACTCGCGCGCGCTGCCGGAGGATTACCTCGCCACCGTGAAGGACACGGTGAAGATGATCTCGGAAGAAGACCTGCCCGGCCCGCTGCGCGAGCTGGCGCCGCATGCGAAGAAGGCGCTGAAGGAGGGCTACATCAAGCCGGCCAAGCGCGTGTTCGA
>VBDL01000464.1:0-2822 GCA_005884255.1 Betaproteobacteria bacterium
CGAGCCGCCCGGCACGGCGGCCATGCTCGCGGTGAGCGATGCCGAGACCGGAGTGCGCCGCACGCTGTGGCTGCGCGATGACGTGCGCGTGCGCTGGCGCGACGCGGTAAAGGCGCGCCGGGCCGAGCTGCACGCGCTGTTCGAAGCACGCGGCATGGCCCCGTTTCATCTGCGCGGCCGCTTCGACGCCGAAGCCCTGACCCGCCACTTCCTGGAAGCGGTGACGTGACGCCGCGGCTGTGCCTCATTGCGCTCCTTCTGGTCACGGCTGTCGCCCGCGCCGCGACGGTCGAGCAGCCGCGCGCCTTCGGCCACGTGATCGGCGACGTGCTGACGCAGCGCGTGCTGCTGCAGCACGACGGCCATGAGGTCGCCGCAAAGGCGCCGCCGCCCGAGCGTGTGGGCTTGTGGCTCGAGCGGCGGCCGGCACGCGTAGAGCGCGACAGCGAGGGCCAGCGCTGGCTGGTCCTCGACTACCAGGTCATCAACGCACCGCGCGACTTGGAACGGGTGTCGTTGCCCGCGCTGACGATCGCCACCGAGGCCGGTGTGCGCCTGTCGCTGCCTGCGTGGCCGATGAGCATCGGCCCGCTGGTGCCCCGCGATGCGTCCGAGGCCATGCGGCCCGACCGTTTGGCGGCGCCGCGCCCGACCGCGCCCGTCGAGCGGCAGCTGACGCTGTCAATCGAGGCACTCGCGCTCGTGCTGCTCGCCTGGCTCGGGTGGTGGGGCACGCGACAGTGGCGTGACGCCCGCCGGCTGCCCTACGCGCTAGCCTGGCGTGAGCTGCGGCGGCTCGATGCGGCCAGCGACGGCGCGTGGCTCGCGATGCACCGGGCGATCGACGCCAGCGCCGGGCGCGTCGTGCAGAGCGCGACCCTGCCGCGCCTGTTTGCCGAGGCACCGCACCTCACTGCACTGCAGGCACAGATCGAGGAGTTCTATCGCCGCTCGGATCGGCGCTTCTTCGCGGACGACGGCGACGCGCCGCCCCATCCATTGCTCGAACTGTGCCGCGCGCTGCGCGAGGTCGAGAAGCGCCACCACCGCTGAAGTCCATGCGCTTCGACTTCGCCCAACCGTGGATGCTGCTGCTGTTGCCGCTGGCGCTGCTGCCGCTGCTGCGCCGGCGGTCCGATACGCTGGTCTTTCCCTTCGTGGCCTGGCTGCCGCCGGACCGCGTGGGCCGGCTGTTGGGTGTGCTGTGGCGGGCGCTCGCGGTGGCGGCGATGGCCTGCATCGTCGTCGGCCTCGCCGGGCCGGGGCAATCGGGAGCGCAGATCCTTCGCAGCGGACGCGGCGCCGAGGTGCTGATCCTCATGGACCGCAGCAGCAGCATGGACAACGTCGTGCACCTGAACGGCCTCAACGACGGCGGCCACTTCTCGGTGAAGGAGTCGAAGAACCAGATCGTGCGCGAGCTGCTGACCACATTCGTGGCCAAGCGGCCGCACGACCGCTTCGCGTTCATGACGTTCAGCACCAGCGCGATGCGCGTCGTGCCGTTCACCGAGCGGGGCGACATGGTGCGGGCCGGGCTCGCTGCCACGGGCGTCGGCCGCGGGCTGCCGGAGACGCGCATGGGCAGCGCGCTGCTCGCCGCGATCGGCGAGTTCGAAGGCCGCCCTTACTCCGGCAGCCGCGTCATCCTCATCGTGTCGGACGGCGGCGCGCAGCTCGATGAACCAACGCGCGAACGTATCCGCGCCGGCCTCGTGCACGAGAAGATCGCGCTGTACTGGGTGTACATCCGCAGCGGGCCGAACTCACCGGACTTGACGGCCGGGACGAACACGGTCTATGGCTCGGCCGAGGAACAGGCGCTGCACGATTTCTTCCGCACGCTCAAGACGCCGTACCACCTGTACCAGACCGACGATTCCGAGGCGATGGCTGCGGCGATGGCCGAGATCGACCGGCAGCAGAACTTCCCGTTGTCGTACCACGAGCGCGTGCCGCGCCGCGACTTCGGCGCCGCGTTCCATCTCGCCGCGCTGTTGTGCTGCGCGGGCCTGCTGGCGTGCCGGGCGCTGCAATTGCGGAGCTGGTCATGAAGCGGCGAACCTGGCATCTGGTCTTCGGCGCGGCCGCGCTGGCCTGCGCGGCCGCAGTGCTGGTGAACGGCCTGCGGCTGCGACAGGCGGCGCAGATCAATCGCGCCATCGCCGCCGCCGCGCAGAAACCTGCTGAGCAGGAACCGGCCCCTGCGCCCACCGATGCGCCGCGCGAGGCTCGCCTGGCGAGGGCGGTGGCATTGGCGCAGGCCGGTGCCTACGACGCCGCATTCAAGGCCTATGGCGGCCTGATCCAGCAAGACTCGCTCGATGGCATCGGCCGACAGGCGCTCTACAACCTCGGCAACATGCATTTGCGGCAGGGCATCGGGGCCGACGCATCGGCGCCGGCGATGCCGATGGTCGAGCTCGCCAAGCAGCGCTATCGCGACCTGCTGCGCATGGACTCCGACGACTGGGACGCGCGCTACAACCTCGAACGTGCGCTGCGCCTGGCGCCCGAGGAGCAAGCGCCGCAGGCCGCGCAGAGCAGCGAGCCGGTCGAGCGCCGGCGTGTGCAGGTTCACGGCTTCGACGCCGGAGACCTGCCATGAGGCTCCGTGCAGACCCTGCCATCGCCGCGGCGCTGCTGCTGCTTCTCGCGGCGGTGTGGACGCCGCCGCTCACGTTGCAGCGCCCGGTGTTCAGCTACATGGTCACCTTCGACATCACGCAAAGCATGAATGTGGAGGACGTGGAGCACGCGGGCGCGATGGTCAGCCGGCTCGCGCTTGCACGCGTGGCGATGCACGACACGCTGCGTCGTCT
>VBDL01000464.1:2857-3281 GCA_005884255.1 Betaproteobacteria bacterium
TGTGCAGCCACTACGAGGAGCTGCTTGCGTCGCTGGACATGATCGACGGACGCATGCGCTGGGCCAACGCCAGCAACATCGGCAAGGGAGTGGCCTGGACGGTGCGCAGCGCGAAGAGCATCGGTTCCGGCGTCAGCGTCGTCTTCATCACCGATGGGCAGGAAGCGCCGCCGCTGCGCGACGACGGCCCGCCGCCGATGAGCGGCATCACGCCGGGTGAGGTCGGCGGCTGGCTGATCGGCGTCGGCGGCACGCCGCCGGCACGCATTCCGAGGACCGATCGCGACGGCAATCCAGCCGGATTCTGGGAGGCCGGCGACGTGGTGCAGCGCGACGATGCCGCGAGCCACGAGCACCTGTCGGAATTGCGGGAAGAGCACCTGCAATCGCTGGCGCGCCTCATGGGCTTCGGCTACCGACGCCT
>VBDL01000449.1 GCA_005884255.1 Betaproteobacteria bacterium
CGTGCTCGCCGTCAACGGCGTGAGCTTCGACGTGCAGCGTGGCGAGGTGTTCACCCTGATCGGGCCGAACGGCGCCGGCAAGACCACCGTCTTCAATCTGATCAGCTGGCTCTACACGCCGAGCGGCGGCACGCTGAGCTTCGAGGGCCAGCCGCTGCTCGCGGTGCCGGCGCATCGCATCGCGGGGCTGGGCATCGCGCGCACTTTCCAGAACATCGAGCTGTTCGAGCAGGCCACGGTGTTGCAGAACCTCTTGATCGGCCGCCACACGCATCGCCGCACCGGGCTGCTGGCCGACCTGCTGTTCCTCGGCCGCGTGCGCGAGGCCGAACGCGAGACGCGGCGCAAGGTCGAGGAGGTGATCGAGTTCCTCGACCTGCAGCACTACCGCGAGACGCGCGTCGCCGGCCTGCCCTACGGCGTGCGCAAGGTGGTGGAGCTGGCGCGCGCACTGGCCACCGAGCCGAAGCTCTTGCTGCTGGACGAACCCTCGTCGGGCCTGAACGTCGAGGAAACCAGCGACATGGCGTTCTGGATCGACGACATCCGCAGCGACCTCGGCATCACGGTGCTGATGGTCGAGCACGACATGTCGCTCGTGTCGCGCGTCTCCGATCGCGTGCTGGCGATGAACCAGGGCGAGATGCTGGCGCTGGGCACGCCGGCCGAAGTGCAGTCGCATCCGGGCGTGATCGAGGCCTATCTCGGCACGGCGGGTGAGACGGCATCGTTGCGGAGGGCCGCATGAGCGATGCGGTTCTCAAGCTCAGCAACGTCGAGTCGGCCTACGGGCCGATCAAGGCGATCCGCGGCGTGAGCCTGCAGGTGATGCCGGGGCAGATCGCCACCGTGCTGGGCAGCAACGGCGCCGGCAAGACGACGATCCTCAAGACCATCTCCGGGATCATCGACCCGCGCAAGGGCACGGTCGAGTTCGACGGCAAGGACATCACCGCGCACGATCCGGCGACCATCGTGCGCCGCGGTTTGAGCCATGTGCCTGAGGGGCGCGAAGTGTTCCCGCTGCTGTCGGTGCGCGACAACCTGATCATGGGCGCCTACACGCGCGGCGATCGCGACGGCGTCGGCCGCGATCTGGAGGCGGTGTACGGCTACTTCCCGATCCTGCGCGAGCGCAGCGACCAGCCCGCGGGCCTCTTGTCCGGCGGCCAGCAGCAGATGCTCGCGATCTCGCGCGCGCTGATGGCGGCGCCGAAGCTGATGCTGCTGGATGAACCCAGCCTGGGCTTGAGCCCGCGGCTGACGAAGGAGATCTTCGAAATCGTCGTGCGCATCAACCGCGAGCGCGGCACGACCTTGCTCGTCGTCGAGCAGAACGCGCACATGGCACTGGACATGGCCGACTACGGCTACGTGCTGGAGAACGGCCGCATCGTGCTGGAAGACACCTGCGCGCGCCTGCGCGAGAAGGACGACGTGCGCGAGTTCTACCTCGGCATCCACGGCGCCGGTGTGCGCGGCGAGAGGCGCTGCCCGGCAATGACGACGCTGTGGAAAACCAACGCCATGCAGCCGCGCAGCGACGTGGTGGTGCCCGGCGACACGCTGCCGCAGCTGTTCCGCAACGCGGTGAGGCTGCGCGGCGACGCGGTGTTCATGCGGCAGAAGGAGTTCGGTGTCTGGCGCGGCTGGAGCCGGAACGACACCGAGCGCGCGGTGCGCGAGGTGTCGATGGGGCTTGCATCGCTCGGCTTCGCGCCCGGCGACTGCGCGTCGATCCTGTCGAACACCGTCGTCGAATGGGTGCTGGCCGACCTCGGCGTGATGTGCGCCGGCGGCGTGTCCAACGGCATCTACCCCACCGACGCGGCGGCGCAGGTGCACTACCTGTGCGAGGACTCGGTCACGACCGTGCTCTTCGTCGAGAACGACGAGCAGCTCGACAAGGCGCTCGAGGTGCGCACGTCGCTGCCGAACCTGAAGCACATCGTCGTGTTCGACATGGAGGGCCTGGCGCGCTTCCATGACCCGATGGTGATGAGCCTCGATGCGCTGCGCGAGCTCGGCCGCGCGCACGATGCCGCACATCCGGGCCTGTTCGACGAGCGCTGCAACTGCCGGCAACCCGACGACCTGGCCATCCTCATCTACACCTCGGGCACCACCGGCCGGCCCAAGGGCGCGATGCACAGCCACCGCGGGCTGGTCTACACGATCCGCGGCTACAACCAGATCGTGGCGCAGGACGAGCGCGACGAGCGCATGTGCTTCCTGCCGCTGTGCCACGTGGCACCGGCGCCAAGCTGAACTTCGTGGAGAACCCGGACACCGTGCCGGAGAACGTGCGCGAGATCGCGCCCACGGTGTTCACCGCGGTGCCGCGTGTGTGGGAGAAGTTCTATTCGGCGGTGACGATCGCGCTCAGTGAAGCCGGCGCGGCGCAGCAGGCCGTGTACCGCTGGGCCATCGGCGTGGGCCACGATGTCGCGCGCCGCGTGCTCAAGAGAGAGCACGTGCCCGCCTGGCTGAAGGCCAAGTTCCACGTCGCGCGCTGGCTCGCGCTGGACAACGTGCGCAAGCTGATCGGCATCCACCGCGCGCGCTTTCTCGTCACCGGCGCGGCGCCGATCGCGCCGGACCTGATCCACTGGTACCTCGCTTTGGGCGTGCCGATGTACGAGGTGTGGGGGCAGACCGAATCGAGCGGTGCGTCCACCGCGATGCCGGCGCTGCGCATCCGCCCGGGCTCGATCGGCACCGCCTGCCCGTACAACGAGGTCAAGGTCGACCCGGCCAACGGCGAGTTGCTGATCCGCGGGCCCAACGTGTTCATGGGGTATCTCAACCAGCCGCAGAAGACGGCCGAGACCATCGACGCCGACGGCTGGCTGCACACCGGCGATGTCGGCACGGTCGACGATGAAGGGTTCTTCCGCATCACCGACCGCATGAAGGACATCATCATCACGGCAGGCGGCAAGAACATCACGCCGAGCGAGCTGGAGAACGAGCTGAAGTTCTCGCCCTTCATCACCGACGCGGTGGTGATCGGCGACAAGCGGCCCTACCTGACGGTGCTGATCATGATCGACCAGGAGAACGTCGAGAAGTTCGCGCAGGACCACGACGTGCCCTTCTCCAACTACGCGAGCCTCACGCGCGCGAAGGAAGTGCAGGGGCTGATCGAGGGCGAGGTCGCCAAGGTGAATGCCAAGTTCGCGCGCGTCGAGCAGATCAAGCGCTTCCGCCTGCTGGAGACGCAGCTGAGCGCCGAAGACGAAGAGCTCACGCCGACGATGAAGCTCAAGCGCAGCCTGGTGCAGAAGAAGTACGCCGCGCTGATCGACACGATGTACATCGCATGAAGGAGACGACGACCATGAGACGCATCCTGACCACCGCGACGCTGGCGCTCGCCGCCTCGCTCGCCTTCGCGCAGACGCCCACGCAAGGCGTCAGCAGGACCGAGATCACCATCGGCTCGATCCAGGACCTCTCCGGGCCGATCGCCGGCTTCGGCAAGGCGGTGCGCCTGGGGATGATGCTGCGCGTGGACGAGGCCAACGAGCAAGGCGGCGTCAACGGCCGCAAGATCCGGCTGCTCGTCGAGGACGACGCCTACGACCCGAAGAAGGCGGTGCTGGCGGCGCAGAAGCTCGTCAACCAGGACAAGATCTTCGCGATGGTGGCGCACATCGGCACCGCGCAGAACATGGCGGCGATGCCGATCCAGTTCGAGAAGAACGTCTTCAACTTCTTCCCGGTGACGGCGGCGCGCGAGATGTACGAGCCCTTCCACAAGCTGAAGTACTCGTTCGCCGCCACCTACTACGACCAGATGCGCACGTCGCTGCCCAAGCTGGTGAAGGACAAGAACGCGAAGAAAGTGTGCATCCTCTACCAGGACGACGACTTCGGCCTGGAGGTGATGCGCGGCGCCGAAGCCGGGTTGAAGAGCGCCGGGATGGAGCTCACCGAGAAGACCACCTACAAGCGCGGCGCCACCGAGTTCTCCAGCCAGATCGCGCGCATGAAGGCGGCCGACTGCGATTTCGTCGTGCTCGGCACCATCATCCGCGAAACCATCGGCGCCATCGCCGAGGCGCGCAAGACGGGCTACAACCCGACCTTCATGGGCTCGAGCGCCACCTACACCGACCTCATCCACAAGCTCGGCGGCAAGGCGATGGATGGCCTGTATGCCACGCACACCGTGCAGCACCCGTACCTCGACGAGGCCTCACAGCCGATCCGCTTCTGGGCCAACAAGTACAAGACCAAGTTCAACGAGGACCCGACGGTGTTCTCCGTCTACGGCTACGACGCGGTCGACGCCTTCATCCGCGCGGCAGAGAAGGCCGGCACCAATCTGAACGTGGACAGCTTCATGAAGGCGATGGACAGCATGACCATCCCGAGCGACATGTTCGGCGGGCCGGAACTCACCTTCAGCGCCACCAAGCGCCTGGGCAGCACCGCGTCGCGCATGTCGCAGATCCAGGACGGGCGCTGGAAGGTGGTCACCAAGTACCAGGCCGCCGCGGCGCAGTGACGTTCTGAAATAGGTGTTCCCGCGAGGGGCGGTACGCTTGCACCGCATTTGCATTTCCAGGAGAACACCATGAAGAGATTGACACCCTTGGCGCTCGCGGTGAGCGCGGCCCTGCTGGCCACCGCCTGCGCCGACATGAGCGAGCGCCAGAAGGGCACCGCCGCGGGCGCCGGCATCGGCGCAGCGGCCGGCGCCGTGATCAGCAGTGCCACCGGCGGCAAGGCCGGCACCGGCGCGGTGGTCGGCGGCGCCATCGGCGCGGTGGCCGGCAACCTGTGGTCCAAGCGCATGGAAGAAAAGCGCGCGGCGATGGAGCGCGCCACGCAAGGCACCGGCATCGAGGTGGCGCGCACGCCCAACAACGAGCTGAAGGTCAACGTGCCGAGCGACATCTCGTTCGACGTGGGCCGTGCCGACGTCAAGCCCAACCTGCGGCCGGTGCTCGACCAGTTCGCGCACGGGCTCGATCCGACGATGCGCGTGCGCGTGGTCGGCCACACCGACTCCACCGGCAGTGACGCCATCAACGACCCGCTGTCGCGCCAGCGCGCGAGCTCGGTGAAACAGTACCTGGAAGACCGCGGCATTGCCGGCTCGCGCATCGAGGCAGTGGGCCGCGGCGAGCACGAGCCGATCGCCGACAACTCGAGCGACACGGGCCGCGCGAAGAACCGGCGCGTGGAGATCTTCCTGCGCGAGCCGGAAGCCAAGTCCTGATTCGCCATGGGCCGCCCGCTGCTCGCCACGCTCGCGCTCGCCGCGTGCGCCGGCGCGCCGGCGGCCCAGGGCGCGACGCTGGTTTACCTGTGCCGC
>VBDL01000450.1:0-1634 GCA_005884255.1 Betaproteobacteria bacterium
CCAGCGGCGGGTAAGCCGGCGGCGCGCCTTCGCCCTTGTCGCCGTGGCACTTGGCGCAATGCGTGCTGTAGAGCTTGGCGCCGCGCGCGAGCAGCGCTTCGCCCGCGGGTTGCCTGCGCCGCTCGTCGTCCTCGCGCACCGGCGCCTTCAGGTAGATGGCCATCGCGTGCAGGTCGGCATCGTTCAGGTGCTGCGTGCTGTACAGCACCACGTCGGCCATCGGGCCCTTGACCCAGGCCTTGCCGTTCACGCCGTGCTTGAGCAACGCGACGATGTCCTTTGCGTCCCAATCGGCCACGCCGCCTTCGCCGGGTGACCAGGTCAGCGCCGGCGCGTACCAGTTCTGCGCGGCGATCAGGCCGCCGCCGAGATCCGTCGGGCCGGAGGTCGCGCCCAGCACGTTGCGCGCGGCATGGCAGGCGTTGCAGTGGCCGAGGCCTTGCACGAGGTAGGCGCCGCGGTTCCACACGGCCGAGCGCGCCGGATCGGGCTCGAAGTGCTTGGGGCGGAAGAACAGTGCTCGCCACGCGCCGAGCGCGATCTGCGAGTCGTAGGGGAAGCGCAGCGCATGCGGCTGGTTCTTCTGCTGCACCGGCGGCAAGCTCTTCAGATAGAAGTACAGCGCGTCGGCGTCCTCGCGCGACACGCGCGTGTAGTTGGGGTAGGGGAAGGCGGGGTACAGCAGGCGCCCGTCGCGCGCGCGGCCGTTGTGCAGCGCGCGCCAGAAGTGGCCGGGCGACCATTCGCCGATGCCGGTGGCCTTGTCCGGCGTGATGTTCGGCGCGAAGACGATGCCGAACGGCGTGTCGATGCCGCGCCCGCCCGCATACGGTTGGCCGCCGCGCGCGGTGTGGCAGGCCATGCAGTCGCCGGCGCGCGCCAGGTACTCGCCGCGCGCGACCTGCTCGGCTGTGCCTTTGATATCCGGCGTGTCGACGATCGCGTCTTCGTCGCGCACGTTGAGCCACACCAGCGTGGCCGGCACGAGCAGCAGCACCGCGAGCAGCGCCCAGGGCCAGTGCTTCAGCCAGCGCCTCATCGCAAGGCGCCTCCGACCACGCCACAGGGCAGCGGCAGGGGCTGCGTCAGCGCGGCCGCCGGCTTGTAGTTGGCGGGGATCGGCTGCGCCGCGAGCCAGCGCGCAACCGCGGCGATGTCTTGCTCGGGCATGCGCTGCACCACCTGCGCCATGCAATCGGGCGCCTGCGCGCGGCGAATGCCGACCTTCCATGCGCCGAGCTGGCCGTTGAGATAGTCCGCCGGCAGCCCGAGCAGGCCCGGGATCCACGGCGCCACGCCGGTGAGCTGCGGCCCGTGGCATTGCACGCAGGCCGGCAGCTGGCGCGCCGCATCGCCGTGCATCACCAGCGCCTCGCCACGGCGCAGCATCTCGGGCGGCGCGCTCGGTGGCTGCTGCATGGCATAGGGCAGGTCGAGCGATGCGAAGTAGCCGGCGATCTCGCGCAGGTAGTCATCGCTGAGCGTGTCGATCAGCGCCGTCATCGGCGCATAGCGGCGCCGGCCTTCGCGGAAGTTCAGCAGCTGGTTGTAGAGATAGCCCGCCGGCTTGCCCGCGATGCGCGGGTAGTAGCCATCGGTGGCGGCGCGCCCCGAAGGGCCGTGGCAGACGGTGC
>VBDL01000450.1:1649-4954 GCA_005884255.1 Betaproteobacteria bacterium
TGCTGCGCCGAGCAGGCAGGGCAACACCAGGCGGCGCAAGGCCGGGTCAGCGACGCGGTCGAGGCCCATGGGCGGCAATCATGGCACCACTTGCGCCAAGTGATTGAGAAGGGCCGTGGTGTACGATGCGCTGTGTAGTCATGCACGGAAAGCTTCTGATCGGTCTGCCTCCTCTGCCCCTTGGCGCCTAGCGCCGGCAGGCTCCGGTCGAATAGCCCATCGATCCCTTCTTGGCGTTTCTGCATCGCGCAGCACGTGTTGCGCGCCAACCGAAAGGAATCGATATGACGACTCAAACAGGAACCGTGAAGTGGTTCGATGCCGGCAAGGGCTTTGGCTTCATCACGCCTGATGGTGGTGGCAAGGACCTCTTCGCCCACTTCAACGACATCCAGAGCGAAAGCGGCTTCAAGAGCCTCGCCGAGAACCAGCGCGTCAGCTTCGAAGTGACGCAAGGCAAGAAGGGCCCCCAGGCCTCCAACATCCGGCCGGCCTGACGCGCCTGCCGCTGCGCGCACATGCGCCGGCTCGCCGCAGTGCGAGCCTCCACCCCTGCGCTCCTCGACCCGGCCCGTGGCCGGCGTGCGAGCGCATCCCAACGAAAGCCATTCATCGATACCTCGTTCCAAATCGGCAAGTACCTCGTTTCTCCGCTGATCAAGCTCCTGCCGGGCGGCCGCTATGCCGCGTCGGTCTCCATCCGCAGCGGCCGCGGCAGCGCTACGCACGATCGCGTGCTGCGCCTGCTGCCCGTGTTCGACACCCCTGCGGCCGCGGTGCGCTACGCCATCGACCAGGGTCTCGCCTGGCTCGGCGAGACCCGGCCTCTGCCGACCGGGGCCTGCGCGTGATCGAGCAGGTGCTGCTCACCGCGACGCGCGTGAGCACGTTCGACGGCGCTCGCGCGCTGACCAATGCGAGCGGCTTCTTCTTCGAGCGCCAGGGGCGCCTCTATCTCGTGACCAGCCGCCACGTGCTGGCCGACGAGGCCAGCGGGCATCTGCCCGATCGCATCGAGATCGAGCTGCACACGCACGCCAGCGACCTCACGCAATCGACGGGCTTCTCGGTGCCGCTGTACCGCGACCGCCGCGCCGTGTGGCGCCAGGGCGAGGACGGCGGCGGCGACATCGACGTTGCGGTGATCGAGCTGCAGCGCGCCGCCTTCCCGCCGAGCGCGCAAGTGCGTGCCTTCACGCCGGCGCATCTGCTGCGCTCGCTCGACGACGTCGACATCGGCAGCCCGCTGGCGATCCTCGGTTTCCCGCTGTCGTTCCACGACACCGTGCACCACCTGCCGATCGTGCGGCACGCGACGCTGGCATCGTCGCTGGGCTTGCGCTTCCAGGGCCACGGCTACTTTCTCACCGATGCGCGCACGCACCGCGGCGCCAGCGGCGCGCCGGTGCTGCTGCACGGTCCGCGCCGGCGCAGCGCGACCGACCCCTTGCCGTGGAAGCTGCTGGGCGTGCATTCGGCGCGCATGGACATGCGCAACCGCGACGATCGCCAAGACGAGGCGCTGGGGCTGAACTGCGCCTGGTACGCCGACATCCTGCTCACGCTGACGGCGGCATGAGCACCGCACACTGGAGCTCGCATGCTTGACGAAGACTCCTCCTTGATGGCCCGCCGAGATGCGCTGGCACTGGCCTTGCCGGCTGCCATCAACATGCTGTGGAAATGCCGCGCTGCCGACGTGCCGCCGGGCCATCTCGACGACTACGTCGCGCTGGGCTGGATGCGCTGGGCCGCCGGCCGGCTGATCATCACGCCGCAAGGTGCCGCCGTGCGCGACACCGTGATCGCGCGAGAGCAATAGTCCTCTCCCGGCGCCAACTATGGCTGGCAGCGCTTCATCGCCAACCTGGAGCGCGTGGTTGAGGGGCTGTGAAGGGGTGGCGGTCCGCGGTATCGTGAGCCACGAGACCGCGAGACCGCCCCGATGAAATACGAGATCAGCGAACACGGCCACCGCCTCGAGGCCGTGGGCGCGCACCACGGCTACCGCATCCGCATCTCCACGCTGTCGGCCTGCGACCTGGTGAGCTGGCCGGTCAGCGTGCACGTGCGCGGCTCGGAGAGCGAGCCCGAAGTGCATGTGGAGACGCCCAAACATCACCTCGGCAGCGCCGCCGAGGCGCTGGAGTTCGGCTACGAATGCGCACGGCTGTGGATCGAGGCGATGGATCACCACGGCTACCTGTGATCGCCAAGCAGGTAGGGATCGACAGCCCGAGCACCCGTCGCAAGCATGGGAGCCCCCAATCATTGACCCAGGGAGCTTGCCATGGCCACCACGTCGCCTACCAAAGCCACTGAGAGCCTGCTTCGCGCTGCGCAAGTGCCGGCGCCGATGTTCGACAACCTGAAGGCCCAGTTCGACCAGTCCGCCCAGGTGATGGGCGCCGGCTGGCATGGGCCGACCGACATCCAGACGCTGTCCGGCCTCGAGGGGCAGTTCCTGTGGGCGGAGGATTTCTTCAGCGTCCGCACCATCGCCTTCACCTTCGATCTCGACAAGATCGGCTTCCAGGGCACCTACAAGCTGACCAATGGGCTGAGCATCGTCGAAGAGGGCGTCTTCCACAGCGTGCCCAACAACCCGGCGATCGGCTTCGCGGCCATCACGCTGGTGCCGAACAGCGGCCAGCCGCCGCGCTCGTTCGTCGTCAGCGGCATGTTCACCGACAACGAGTGGAAGATATACGTCGCGCTGTTGAACAAGCTCGGTGCCAACGGCCCGGTGCAGCCGCCGTTCTCGGCGGTTCGCATCAGCTGAGGCCGAGCGCGCATTACGAGCTGATGCACGCCTTCACCCGAGGGGCGCAGAATCGGCGAGCCCGACGGCTCACCATGGAGGCAGGCCATGCGCCGCAGATTCATCGCCCTGTGCCTTGCGCTCGGTTGCGCCACCACCCTCACGGCCCCGGCCCACGCGGCCGTGAGCATCAGCATCGGCATCAACGTTCCGGTGTATCCGCAACTCGTGGTCGTGCCGGGCTACCCGGTCTACTACGCACCAGGCCTGCACGCGAACTTCTTCTTCTACGACGGCATGTACTGGGTGTTCGAAGGCGACAGCTGGTACATGAGCTCCTGGTACAACGGGCCTTGGCAGGTCGTGGCGCCGGTGTACGTGCCGTACTACGTGCTGCGCGTCCCGGTGCGCTACTACCAGGCTCCTCCAGCGTACTTTCGTGCGTGGCAGCCGAGTGCGCCGCCGCACTGGGGCCAACACTGGGGGCCGCAATGGGAGCAGCAGCACAGGGGCTGGGATAAGTGGAACCGCGGCGCCGTGCCGG
>VBDL01000452.1 GCA_005884255.1 Betaproteobacteria bacterium
TTCCAGCTGCGCGAGCTCGGCCACGCTGTAGCCGGTGAGCTCGGCCATCGCGTCGTTGGCGCGCACGATGCGCCCGTCGCGCAGGTAGGCGATGCCCACTTCGGACAAGCTGAACATCAGGTCGCGCTCGCCGAGCAGCTGCACATTGCGCTGGCGCGCGAGCTGCTGCTCGGTGACGTCCAGCGTCACGACCGACGTGGTGCGCTGGCCCGGCGACAGCTGCCCCGGCTCAACGCGCGTGAGCAGCCAGCGCAAGCCGAGCGCGGGGTGACGCACCGCGTAGCGCACCTCGGCGCGCTCGCCGCTGCGCAGCGCCTGCTGCAGGCGCTCGTAGTCGGGCAGCGACGCGGGCTCGACCAGCTCGCGCTTGATGGCGTGCAGCGCGCTGGCCGCCCCGGCGGACGGTGCGGCACCCGCCGCGGGGCCGGGCACGGCGCTGCGCACCCAGCCGCGCGATTCGGCGAAGGTGGCGATGCCGACGCCGGCGGTGTCCATCATCGCGCCGAGCTCCAGCCGCGCGAGGTCGCGCTCCTCTTCGGCGCTGCGGTCTCCGACCACCGCCATGTAGCGCCGCTGGCCCAGCGCGGTGTGGAAGGCGCGCACAACGGCCGACAGGCGTTGCGTGCGCCCCTCGGGGAGGCTCAGCGCCGCCTGCCATTGCAGCGCCGGCGCACCCGGCTGCAGCGCGGCATGCGGTGCGCCTTGGCGCCAGCCGAGCAGCTGCTGCAGCCCGACACCGGCCTCGCCCAGCGTCACCGGCACCTGGCCGGCCAAGGACTCGAAGGCGGCGTTGCAGCGCACCAGCAGGCCGGCCTCATCGAACAGCACCATGCCCACGGGGCTGAAATCGAACCACTGCTCCAGCTCGTGCACCGAGCGCAGCGCGGCATCGCGCGCGAGCTTCTCGTCGGTGCAGTCTTGCAGCAGCGCGAGCTGCAGCGGCTGGCCGCGATCACCCGCCACGCGCTGGCGCGCCAGCCGGTACCAGCGCTCGCGGCCGCTCGCGTCGATGAGCCGGCCCTCGATGAGCATGCCGTTCGCGGACTCTCGCGCCGCAAG
>VBDL01000453.1 GCA_005884255.1 Betaproteobacteria bacterium
GGCGCATCATGCGGTCGAGCAGCGAGAACACGCCGCAGATGAACATCTCGTTGCGCATCTCCTCGTCGCCCGCCGAGCGCACCAGCTCTTCCATCAAGAGGCCGCGGCGCACCGCCGCGAACATCACCGGCTTCATGTTCGCGTCCTTGCCGGCGGTGGCCAGCAGCAGCGCGAGCCAGCGCTTGAGCCGGTTGTAGCCGAGCATCATGATCGCGTGGCGGAAGGAGCTGATCTCCACGCTCAGGCCGAAGGCCGGCGAGTTGATGTAGCGCATCAGCTTGAACGCGAGCGTCGGGTCGCGCTTGAGCGTGTTCTCGAGCCTGTCGATCTCCTCGGCCTTGTCGACGCGGTTGATCAGCTCGAGGATCACCTGCATGTCCGGCTGGGCGCCGGCCTTGCCGTTGGTAACGTGCACGATCACGTCTTCCATCGGCCAGCCGAGCACCGCGAAGGCGCCGCGCTTGAAGCTCTCGTCCAGCTCGACGAGCGTTCGCACGCCGGCCTGCACGTGCGTGATGGTGCGCGTGACGCCCTCGGCGCCGAGCGCGGCGGTGCGGCGGTCGTCTTCCAGCTCGATGATCGAGTGCTTGAAGCACGGCAGCACCTCGCGCGGCAGCGGGCGCGACGGCCGGCCCTTGAGGAGCAGCACGCTGCCGTTGGCATGCAGCGCCTGCAGCGCAGGAACATTGGCCTCGTCCACCGCAATGAACGACGGCACCTCGACCATCAGGTTGCTCGCCGGCTGCGCGTGCAGCAGGTCCTGCAGCAGGCCTTCGCTCAGGATGTTCAGCGACGCGGCCGCGCCGCTGGCCGGCCAGACTTCGCCCACCGCCTCGAGCAGCTGGCTCACGTCCAGCTTCACGTCGGGGCGCAGCGGGAACACCGTCAGCCGCGTGGCGATGACCGCACGGTTGCGGTCGATCATGGGGGAGTAACCGAGGGCCACCTGGCCCAGGATCGAAGGAGTCGTCATGGTGATGCAGCGCCGCTCCCTGGCGACGCGAGGAGACTCAACCCAGGTATTGGAACAGCGACATGCGCTGCACGATCGAGTACGTTTTCAGGGCTGCATCGTAGCCGGTTTGCTGGCTCTGGAAGGCGGAAATCGCCTCGCTCATGTCAAGGTCGACCGCGTCGGACTGCACGGTTTGCGCGGCGAGCTTGCTGGCGTCCAGCCGCCCGGCGACGCCGTCGGCATGGTTCAGCGCCTGCCCCACGGCCGAGCGCATCGATTGCAGGCCGCCCATCGCGGCGTCGATGTCGCGCAAGCCGGTCTGCGTGGTTTGGGCGATCTGCGCCGAACTGCGGTTGGCTGTCTTCAGGTCGGCGACGGCCTGGTCCAGCGCATCGAAGACCGACAGGGTCGGCGTCGATGGCGTGATCTGGCAACTGTCGCTGGCGGCTGGCGTGCCGGTGATGGTGAAGGCCATGCCGTCGATGTTGATGGCCTTGCCGGACTGGTAGGCCACGTTGGTCAGTGCGGTGGGCAGGCCGTCCTTCTGGACGCTGTAGGTCGTGCCACCGCCGCCGAAGGTGACCGTGTAGGTCGAGGTCGTGATCTGGCTCGGGTCGGTCACGTGGCCGGCGTCGATCCAGGTGCCGGTGTTGCCGGGCAGCGCCTCGGTCTTGAACACGCCGTTGCCGCTGCGCGAACGCAGCCAGGCCCCGCTGCCGTCGACGGTGAGCGGCAGCGGCTCTTCGCCGGCCGTCTGCACCTCGCCCGCCACGCCGGCGAACTGCACGCCGCCGGCCGCATCGACGAAGGGCTGGCCGCCACCGCTGCCCTGGCCGGCGAACACGAAGCCGCCGCTGCCGTCGCCGCGATTAGCCACCGAGAACAGCTGGTCGCGCACCGACTTGAGCTGCTGCGCCAAGGTCGCGCGCTCGGCGTCGCTGTAGGTCGCGTTGCCGGAAGCCACGAGCAGCTCGCGCGCCTGCTGCAGCAGGTCGCCGGCATCGCCCAGCGCCGACTCGGTGAGGCTCATCGCGGTGCGGCTGGCCTCGAGCGCGCGCTGGCTGGTCTCGCTGCGGCCGATGGCCGCCAGCGCCCGCTCGGCGCGCGCCGCGGCGGTGGGGTCGTCGCTGGCACGCTGCACGCGTTTGCCGCTGGTCAGCTGCGACTGCGATTGCGCCATCTCGGTCTGGCGCTTCTGCAGATTCTCGATCGACGCGTCGTAGGCGTGGGCGGTGGCGATACGCATGGTGTTCCTCGATCAGGATCCGAGCCAAGCGGACACCGCGGATCCGGCTTCGCCGGTCCGCTGGTGTCGCGCCCTCGAGGGGGCGGCCGAAGGCCGTAGGGGGTGGTTCATTCAAGCGCCGGCGACTTCGAGCAGCTTGTCGAACAGCTGCTGCGCGACCTGCAGCACCTTGGCGGCGGCCTGATAGTTCTGCTGATACTGGATCAGGCGCGCCG
>VBDL01000454.1:0-3608 GCA_005884255.1 Betaproteobacteria bacterium
TGATCGCCGACGAGGTGCAGACGGGCGCGGGCCGCACCGGCACCTGGTTCGCCAGCGAGCAATGGCCGGTGGCGCCGGACCTGATCGCCACCGCCAAGTCGCTGGCCGGCGGCTTCCCGATCGCCGGCGTCGTCGGCCGCGCCGAGGTGATGGATGCGCCGGGGCCCGGTGGCCTGGGTGGCACCTATGCCGGCTCGCCGATCGGCTGCGCGGCGGCGCTGGCCGTGCTGAAGGCCTTCGAGGACGAGAAGCTGCTGCAGCGCTCGCGCAGCATGGGCGAGGCGCTGATCGCCGGGCTGCAGCGCCTGGCGGCCAGGCAGCCGGCGATCGTCGACGTGCGGGGCTTGGGCGCGATGGTGGCCATCGAGCTGGCGAAGAACCGCGACCCCGAACAGCCCGATGCCGAGCTGACCAAGCGTGTGGTCGCCGAAGCCGCGCGCCGCGGGCTGATCCTGCTGTCCTGCGGCAGCTACGGCAACGTGATCCGCATCCTGGTGCCGCTGACCGCGTCGGACGCGCTGCTCGCCGAAGGGCTGCAGATCCTCGCCGACAGCTTCGCCGCTGTGCAATGAACACGCTCTCTGCGATCTCGTCGCCGGTGCCGACGGCAGCAAGCGCTGCAACCCCGCTGCTGCGCTTCCACGGCGTGCAGAAAACCTACGACGGCATCAACCTCGTCGTGCGCCAGTTGGACCTCGACATCCAGCGCGGCGAGTTCCTCACGCTGCTCGGCCCTTCGGGCTCGGGCAAGACGACGACGCTGATGATGCTCGCCGGCTTCGAGTCGCCGACCGCCGGCGAGATCGTGCTCGAGGGCAAGCCGATCACGCGCACGCCGCCGCACAAGCGCCACTTCGGCATGGTGTTCCAGAACTACGCGCTGTTCCCGCACCTCACCGTCGGGCAAAACGTGGCCTACCCGCTGACCGTGCGCAAGGTCGACAAGACCGCGCAAGCTCAGCGCGTGGCCAAGGCGCTGGAGATGGTGCGCCTCACCGGCATGGCCGAGCGCTTCCCGGCGCAGCTCTCGGGCGGCCAGCAGCAGCGCGTGGCGCTGGCCCGCGCCCTGGTGTTCGGGCCGCAACTGGTGCTGATGGACGAGCCGCTGGGCGCGCTCGACAAGCAGCTGCGCGAGCACATGCAGATCGAGCTGAAGGAGCTGCACCGGCAGCTCGGCGTGACTTTCGTCTACGTCACGCACGACCAGGGCGAGGCGCTGACGATGAGCGACCGCGTCGCCGTGTTCAACGACGGCGCAATCCAGCAGATCGCGCCGGTGACGCAGATGTACGAGGCGCCGTCCAACCGCTTCGTCGCCGGCTTCATCGGCGATTCGACGATGGTCAAGGGCACGGTGCGCGCCGCCGATGAGCAGCGCTGCGGCATCGTGCTGCCCGATGGGCGCGTGCTCACCGGTGTCAACGTCAATGGCGCGGCCGTCGGTGCGCAGGTCGAAGCCTCCATCCGGCCCGAGCGCATCGTGCTGCACCGAGCGGCACCGAGCGAGCGCGGCAACGTGCTGCAGGCCACGGTGTCCGGCGTCATCTACTACGGCGACCACCTGCGCCTGCTGTGCAGCCTCGGCCCGGACCAGGCCGGCGCCACCGTCAAAACGCCGCTCGCCGGCGGCGTGCAGCCGCCGCATGCGGGCGATGCCGTGTGGCTCGAGTTCCCGCACGAGCTGACGCGCATCTACACCTTCTGAGTTCCAGTTTCGGCATCACATCGCTGCGCGATATGACCCTTCACTGAAGTTCAAGCACTTTCTCACCACTCCACAACGAGGAGCCATCCATGAAGAAGAGCCTCTTGATCGCCGCAATCGCCGCGGGATTCGCACTGCCCGCGCTCGCCGATCAGATCACCGTCGTCAACTTCGGCGGGGCCAATGCCAACGCGCAGAAGAAGGCCTACTACGAGCCCTTCGAGAAGACCGGCACCAAGGTCGTGCCGGTCGAATACAACGGCGAGCAGGCCAAGATCAAGGCCATGGTCGAGACCAAGAAGGTCACCTGGGACGTGGTCGAGGTGGAGTCACCCGACGTCGCCCGCGGCTGCGACGAAGGCCTGTTCGAGAAGCTCGACTACAGCAAGATCGGCAACAAGGCCGACTTCCTGCCCGCGGCGGTAAGCGACTGCGGCATCGGCGTCTTCGTGTGGTCCACGGTGATGGCCTACAACGGCGACAAGCTCAAGGGCACTCCCACCACCTGGGCCGATTTCTGGGACGTGAAGAAATTCCCCGGCAAGCGCGGCATGCGCAAGGGCGCGCGCTACAACCTGGAATTCGCGCTGATGGCCGATGGCGTGAAGCCGGCCGATGTCTACAAGGTGCTGGCCACCAAGGACGGCGCGGAACGCGCGTTCAAGAAGCTCACCGAGCTCAAGCCCAGCATCCAGTGGTGGGAAGCCGGCGCGCAGCCGCCGCAATTCCTGGTGGCCGGCGACGTGGCATTGACCACCGCCTACAACGGCCGCATCGACGCCGCCAACCGCGAAGGCAAGAACCTGAGGATCACCTGGACCGGCGGCATCTACGACCTCGACTACTGGGTCATCCCCAAGGGCACGCCCAACAAGGATGCGGCGCTGAAGTTCATCGCCTTCGCCAGCACGCCGGATGCGCAGGCCGAGTACGCGAAGAACATCGCCTACGGCCCGACCAACAACAAGGCGCTGGCCAAGCTGGACCCCAAGGTGCTGGCCAACCTGCCGACCGCGCCGGCCAACTCGCACGACGCGCTGCAGTTCAACCTGAAGTTCTGGGCCGACCAGGGCGAGGAACTCGAGAAGCGCTTCGCTTCGTGGGCCACGCAGTAAGCAGCGAACGAGCATGAGCACTGCCGCCGTTCTCGGTGATCCGCGTGCCCTGCAGCGCTCGCTCGCGCGCGCGGATCGGCGGCGCAAGCTGCGCGCCTTCTCGCTGACGCTGCCGCTGCTGCTGTTCCTGCTGCTGACCTTCATCGTGCCGATCGTTGCGCTGCTGCAGCGCGCGGTGGAGAACCCGGAGGTCGCGCGGGCGCTGCCGCGCACGGTGGCGGCGCTCGACGGCTGGGATCGCAAGCAGACGCCCGCGGCCGAGGCCTTCGCGGCGCTCGCGAAGGACCTCGGCACGCTGCCCGACAGTGCCGATGCCGGCGCGCTCGCGCGGCGGCTGAACACCGAGGTCGCCGGTGCGCGCTCGCTGGTGATGGGCACCTATCGCGCATTGCCGCTCGAAGGTGCGACGACGCCGGCCGACGTCAAGGCCAAGCTGCTCACGCTCGACGAACGCTGGAACGAAGCCAAGTACTGGCAGGCCATCGCGAAGAACGGCTCGCGCTGGACGCCGGACTATCTGCTCGCGTCGGTCGACCTCAAGCGCGACGCCACCGGCCATGTCGAGCGCATGCCGGAAGACCAGCGCGTGTTCGGCCGCATCCTGCTGCGCACCTTCCAGATCAGCGCGCTGGTGACCCTGTCCTGCCTGCTGCTCGGCTACCCGCTCGCCTACTGGCTGAGCACCTTGTCGGCGCGCCAGGCCAATGTGCTGATGATCCTCGTGCTGGTGCCGTTCTGGACCTCGATCCTCGTGCGCGTGGCCGCATGGATCGTGCTGCTGCAGTCCG
>VBDL01000454.1:3650-5088 GCA_005884255.1 Betaproteobacteria bacterium
CATCGCGATGACGCACATCCTGCTGCCCTTCATGATCCTGCCGCTCTACAGCGTGATGAAGAGCGTGCCGCCGACTTATCTGCGCGCCGCGGTGTCGCTCGGCAGCGCGCCGTTGGCGGCGTTCTTCCGCGTCTACGTGCCGCAGACCTATGCCGGCATCGGCGCCGGCGGGCTGCTCGTGTTCATCCTCGCGATCGGCTACTACGTGACGCCGGCGCTGCTGGGCGGCGTCGACGATCAGATGCTCAGCTACTACATCGCGCAGTACACCAACGTGAACATCAACTGGGGCATGGCCTGTGCGCTGGGCGCCGTGCTGCTCGCGGCGACGCTGGTGCTCTATGCGGTGTACCGCCGCGTCGTCAAGTCGGAAGTGAGCCTGGGATGAAGCGACTTCTGCCGGTCTTCCCCGCCTATGCGACGCCGCTGGACAAGGCCGGCTGGTGGGCGCTGCGCATCGCGTGCATCTCGGTGCTCGTGTTCCTGCTGGCGCCCATCCTCGTGATCATTCCGCTGTCGTTCAGCGACAGCTCCTTCCTCGTCTACCCGATCCCCGGCTGGTCGCTGAAGTGGTACGAGAACCTCTTCACCTCTCCCGAATGGGTGCGCGCGGCGAAGAACAGCTTCATCATCGCGCCGGCCGCGACCTTGATCGCCACCGTGCTGGGCACGCTGGCCGCGGTGGGCCTGGTGCGCACGAACTTCCCCTTCAAGGGCGCGCTGATGAGCGTGCTGATCGCGCCGATGGTGGTGCCCATCGTCGTCGTCGGCGTCAGCACGTACCTGTTCTTCGCCAACCTCGGCCTGGCCGATACCTACCTCGCGCTGATCATCGTGCACGCGGCGCTCGGCGCGCCCTTCGTGCTGACCACGGTGCTCGCCACCTTGCAGGGCTTCAACCAGAACCTGGTGCGCGCCTCCTTGAGCCTCGGCGAAAACCCGCTCAGCACGTTCTTCCGCATCACCTTGCCGGTGATCGCGCCGGGGGTGATCTCCGGTGCGCTGTTCGCCTTCGCGACCTCGTTCGACGAGGTGGTGGTGATCCTCTTCCTCGCCGGCCCGGACCAGGTGACCTTGCCGCGGCAGATGTTCACCGGCATCCGCGAGAACATCACGCCGACGATCGCCGCGGTGGCCACCTTGCTGATCCTCTTCACGACGAGCCTGCTGCTGGTGCTCGAATGGCTGCGCGGGAGGCGGCGCTAAGGCATGGACAAGAACCAACCGCTGAGCGGCAACGCGATGCCGCGCTTCGCCGGCCTCGCGACGATGATGCGCTTGCCCGCGGCCGAGTCGCCGCAAGGGCTGGACGCCGCCTTCATCGGCGTGCCGCTGGACATCGGCACCTCCAACCGCGCCGGCGCGCGCTTCGGCCCGCGGCAGATTCGCGCCGAATCAGCACTGCTTCGGCCTTACAACATGGCCACCGGCGCCGCGC
>VBDL01000455.1 GCA_005884255.1 Betaproteobacteria bacterium
ATCGTGGTGCCGGTGGCGCTGCTCGGCACCTTCGGCGTGATGCTGGCGGCGGGCTTCTCGATCAACGTGCTCACGCTGTTCGGCATGGTGCTGGCCATCGGCATCCTCGTCGACGATGCGATCGTCGTGGTCGAGAACGTCGAGCGCATCATGAGCGAGGAGGGCCTCGATCCGCGCGCCGCCACGCGCAAGGCGATGGGGCAGATCACCGGCGCCATCGTCGGCATCACGGTGGTGCTCACGTCGGTGTTCGTGCCGATGGCCTTCTTCGGCGGCTCGGTGGGCAACATCTATCGGCAGTTCTCGCTGTCGATGGCGTCGTCGATGCTGTTCTCGGCGTTCCTCGCGCTGTCGCTCACACCGGCGCTGTGCGCCACGCTGCTCAAGCCGGTGGAAGCCGGGCACCACCACGCGAAGCGCGGCTTCTTCGGCTGGTTCAACCGCGGCTTTGCGCGCACCGCCAAGGGCTATGAAGGCTGGGTCGCGAAGATCCTCGCACGCACGGGGCGCTTCGGGCTGCTGTTCGGCGCCATCGTCGTCGCGGTGGCATGGCTGTACCTGCGCCTGCCGGCCTCGTTCCTGCCCAACGAGGACCAGGGCTACATGATCGTCAGCGTGCAGCTGCCGCCGGGCGCCACCGCCGAGCGCACTCGCGCGGCGATGCAGGAAGTCGAGGGCTTCATGCTGAAGCAGCCGGAGGTGAAGAGCATGGTCGGCGTGCTCGGCTTCAGCTTCTCCGGCCAGGGGCAGAACGCGGGGCTGGCCTTCGTCACGCTGAAAGACTGGGCCGAGCGCAAGGGCGCGCAGCACACGGCGCAGGCGGTGGCCGGCCGCGCGTTCGGTGCACTGTCGCGCGTGCGCGATGCCTTCATCTTCCCGTTGAGCCCGCCGCCGATTCCCGAGCTCGGCACCGCCACCGGCTTCAACTTCCGCCTGCAGGATCGCGGCGGCAACGGCCATGCCGCATTGGTGGCCGCGCGCAACCAGCTGCTCGGACTGGCGTCGCAAAGCAAGCTGATCACCGGTGTGCGGCCCGATGGCCTGGAGGACGCACCGCATCTGCAGCTCGACATCGACCGCGAGCGCATGAGCGCCTTGGGTGTGCCCTTCGATGCGGTGAACTCGATGCTCTCCACCGCGCTCGGCTCCGCCTATGTCAACGACTTTCCCAACCAGGGGCGACTGCAGCGCGTGATCGTGCAGGCCGATGCGCCGGCGCGCATGCAGCCCGACGATCTGCTGCAGCTGCAGGTGAGCAATGCGCAAGGCAAGCTGGTGCCGCTGTCGTCGTTCGCGAGCACGCGCTGGCTCGTCGGCGCGATGCAGACGGTGCGCTACAACGGCTACCCGGCGATGCGGCTTGCCGGCGATGCGGCACCTGGCTACAGCACCGGCCAAGCCATGGCCGAGATGGAGCGGCTGGCTGCGCAGCTGCCGCCGGGCTTCGCGTACGAATGGACCGGCCTGTCGCGCGAGGAGAAGCTCTCCGGCGCGCAGGCCGGCGTGCTGCTCGCGTTCTCGCTGCTGGCGGTGTTCCTCTGCCTGGCGGCGCTGTACGAGAGCTGGTCGATCCCGCTGTCGGTGATGCTGGTGGTGCCGCTGGGCATCGTCGGCGCGCTGCTCGGCGTCACCTTCCGCGGCATGCCCAACGACGTGTTCTTCAAGGTCGGCCTCATCACGGTGATCGGTCTGTCGGCGAAGAACGCGATCCTGATCATCGAGTTCGCGAAGACTCTGCATGCGCAGGGCAAGGGGCTCGTCGAGGCCACCTTGCAGGCCTGCCACCTGCGCTTCCGGCCCATCCTGATGACCTCTATCGCCTTCATGCTCGGCGTGCTGCCGCTCGCCGTGTCCACCGGCGCCGGCTCGGCCAGCCAGCGCGCCATCGGCACCGGCGTGCTCGGCGGCATGATCAGCGCCACCGTGCTCGCGGTGCTGCTGGTGCCGGTGTTCTTCGTCGTCGTGCGAACGCTGTTCCATGGCAGCGAGCGGCAGCGCAAGCTTTATGCGCACGAGCTGGACGGCGACGCGGCGGCGCCGCAGGAGGGCAAGCAATGAAGGCGGGAGCGGTGCTCGCCGTGGCGTTGCTGAGTGGCTGTTCGATGATTCCTTCGTACCAGCGGCCCGCCGCGCCGGTGCCCACGGCGTGGCCGCAGCCGGCCGCCGCGCAGGGCCAGCTCGCCACCGAACTCGACTGGCGCGATTTCTTCGCCGACGCGCAGCTCAAGCGCCTGATCGAGATTGCGCTGCAGAACAACCGCGATCTGCGCGTCGCGGTGCTCAACATCGAGCAGGCGAGAGCGCAGTACCAGATCCGTCGGGCCGACGAGCTGCCGACGCTCAACGCGCTGGCCGCTGCGTCGCGCCAGCAGCCGACGACCACCGGCCCGGGCATCGCCAGCGTCTATATCGCCGGCTTCTCCGTCACCGCCTATGAGTTGGACTTCTTCGGGCGCGTGCGCGCTCTGAGCCAGGCGGCGCAGGCCAGCTATCTGGCCACCGAAGAGGCGCGCAAGACGGCGCAGATCAGCCTCATTGCTGCGGCAGCCAATGGCTACCTCGCGCTGCTCGCCGACGACGAGCAGCTCGCGTTGACGCAGCAGACGCTGGGCACGCGCGAGGAGTCGCTGCGCCTGACGCGGCTGAAGTTCGACAACGGCGCCGCGTCGGAGCTCGACGTGCGGCAGGCGCAGTCGCTGCACGAAGCCGCGAAGGCAACGCTGGCGCAGCAGCAGCGCCAGCGCGCATTGGATGAGAACGCGCTCATGCTGCTGCTCGGCGCACCGCTGCCGCGCGAGCAGGCTGGGCCCGCAACGACGCTGGTCGATGACGGCCTGCTCGCTGACGTGAACGCCGGCCTGTCGA
>VBDL01000456.1 GCA_005884255.1 Betaproteobacteria bacterium
ATGATCGCCGCCGGCGCGAAGACCATCCTCATCACGCCGAGCGACTCCAAGGCCATCGTGCCGGCCATCAAGAAGGCGCGCGACAAGGGCGTGCTGGTGATCGCGCTCGACAGCCCGGCCGACCCGGCCGACGCTACCGATGCGCTGTTCGCCACCGACAACTACAAGGCCGGCGTGCTGATCGGCGAATACGCCAAGGCCTCGATGGCCGGCAAGAGCGTGAAGATCGCGACGCTCGACCTCTTCCCCGGCCACCCGGTCGGTGCGCAGCGGCACAACGGCTTCCTGCAGGGGTTCGGCCTGAAGAGCGTCGACGCGAAGAGCAACGAGCTCGCGCACCCGAGCGAAGTGGTGTGCATGGCCGACAGCTTCGGCGACCAGGCCAAGGGGCAGACGGCGATGGAGAACTGCCTGCAGAAGAACCCCGACATCAACCTCGTCTACACCATCAACGAGCCCGCTGCGGCCGGCGCCTTCAATGCGCTGAAGAAGGCCGGCAAGGACAAGGGCGTGCTGATCGTGTCGGTCGACGGCGGCTGCCAGGGCATCAAGGACGTGGGCGCAGGCAAGATCGCCGCCACCAGCCAGCAATACCCGCTGAAGATGGCCGCGATGGGTGTCGATGCCGGCGTCGAATACGCGAAGACCGGCAAGAAGCCGAGCGGCTACACCGACACCGGCGTCACCTTGATCGCCGCCAAGCCGGTGAGCGGCGTCGAGAGCAAGGACACGAAGGTCGGTACCGACCTGTGTTGGGGCAAGAAGTAAGGGCGCATCATGAGCACCGCCTCCGTTCCGCGCCACGGCGCCCACGCGTTGGAATCGTTGAAGCACAAGCTGCCGCCGCTGGGCACGCTCGGCCCCTTCCTCGCACTGCTCGCCGCCTGCGTGTTCTTCGCCACGCAGACCGACACCTTCTTGAGCGGCGGCAACCTGTCGCTGGTGTTGCAGCAGGTGATGGTGGTCGGCGTCATCGCCATCGGGCAGACGCTGATCATCCTCACCGCCGGCATCGATCTGTCGTGCGGCATGGTGATGGCGCTGGGCGGCATCGTGATGACCAAGTTCGCCGCCGAACTCGGCCTCCCGGTGCCGCTGGCCATCGCCTGCGGCATCGGCGTGACCACCTTGTTTGGCCTGGTCAACGGGCTGCTCGTCACGCGCGTCGGGCTGCCGCCCTTCATCGTGACGCTCGGCACCTTGAACATCGCGTTCGCGATCACGCAGCTGTATTCGCAATCGCAGACGGTGAGCGACCTGCCTGACGCGATGACCTGGCTCGGCACCACCTTCGGCATCGGCAGCACGCAGGTGGCCTTCGGCACCGTGCTGATGCTGCTGCTCTACGGCATCGTGTGGTTCGCGCTGAAGGAAACCGCGCGCGGCCGCCACGTCTATGCGGTGGGCAACAACAAGGAAGCGACGCGGCTCACAGGCATCCCGACGCAGCGCGTGCTGCTCGGCGTCTATGTGCTGGCCGGCGTGTTCTATGGCGTGGCGTCGCTGCTATCGGTGTCGCGCACCG
>VBDL01000468.1 GCA_005884255.1 Betaproteobacteria bacterium
GCCGCGCTCCAGCGTGCGATTGGCCACGGCCATCGCGCGCGGCGTGCGCGCCGCAAAATGCGTGGCCACCAGCTCGATCATCTCGCCGGCGCCGACGAACAGCACCCTGATCTCGGACAGATCCTCGAACAGCTGCGCCGCCAGGCGCACCGTGGCCGCGGCCATGCTGATCGAATGCGCGCCGATCTCGGTGGACGTGCGCACTTCCTTGGCCACCGAAAACGAGCGCTGGAACAGCTGGTGCAGGGTGCGGCCCAGCGTGCCGGCCTGATCGGCCTCGCGCACTGCCTGCTTCATCTGCCCAAGGATCTGCGGCTCGCCGAGCACCATCGAATCGAGGCCGCTGGCCACGCGGAAGGCGTGGCGCGCCGCCGCGCCACCTTCGCTGATGTAGGAGTGCGCGCGCAGCTGCTCGCGCGGCACGCCGCCTACCTGGGCCAGCCAGTCGAGCGCCGGCGAGACCAGCGAAGCCGCCTGGCCATCGGCGGCCGCCACATACAGCTCGGTGCGGTTGCAGGTGGACAGCAGCGCCGCCTCGGGCGCCGAGCGCGAGTGCTGCAGCGCACCGCGCAGGCCCAGCAGCGTGGGTGCCAGTTGCTCGAGCGGGAACGCGAAGCGGCCGCGCACATCCAGCGGCGCAGTCGTGTGGTTCAAGCCCAGCGCGAACACGGTCATCAGGAGATTATAAAATTGCAAGTCATTTCAAGGGCTTGGCGAGGCTTCTCCGGTGGAGGCCGATAGACCTTCCCCCAGCGCCGCCCTCACCACCCGCAAAAACGACCATGGGACCGCTCGATGCCATGTGGCATCTGTTGAACTTCTTCCTGCCCGCGCTCGGCGCCGGGCTGATTGCCGCTGCGCTGGCCAAGCTGCTGTGGCGGCACGAGCTGCAGGGCGTGGCCTACCGGCGGCTGGCCGGCGCAGCGACCCTTGTCAATGCGCTGGTGCTGGTGGCGGGACTCGTGCTCACCGGCCACGACGGGCGCATCTCCACCTATGGGGCGATGCTGGCGGCGTGCGCGGCGACACTGCTGTGGGCCGGCTGGGGGGGCCGAGCATGACCTACGCCGTCAAGGAAATCTTCTACACGCTGCAGGGCGAGGGCAGCCAGGCCGGCCGTGCCGCCGTGTTCTGCCGCTTCGCCGGCTGCAACCTGTGGAGCGGCCGCGAGGCCGATCGTGCCGAGGCCGTGTGCCGCTTCTGCGATACCGATTTCGTCGGCACCGATGGCACGGGCGGCGGCAGGTTCGCGACGGCCGCTGAGCTGGCCGCACAGGTGGCGAAGCATTGGCCCAACGCGGCGCGCGAGCAGCGCTTCATCGTGATCACCGGCGGCGAGCCCCTGCTGCAGCTCGATGCGCCGCTGATCGACGCGCTGCATGCGCACGGCTTCGAGATCGCCGTCGAGACCAATGGCACGATCGCCGCGCCGCCGGGCATCGACTGGCTGTGCGTCAGCCCCAAGGCCGGCGCGCCGCTGCTGCAGCGCACGGGCCAGGAGCTGAAGGTGGTGGTGCCGCAAGCCGGCATCGACCTCGCAGGGCTCGAAGCGCTGCCCTTCGAGCATCACCGCGTGCAGCCGATGGACGGCCCCGAGCGCGACGCCAACACCGCGTGGGCGGTGCAGTGGTGCATGGACCATCCGCGCTGGCAGTTGAGCCTGCAGACGCACAAATTCCTGGGCATTCGTTGATGTTCGAGCTGAGCCAGACCTTCTACTTCGAGGCCGCCCACACGCTGGAGCGGGCGTTCGAGACCACCTCGAGCCGCCGCATCCACGGCCACACCTACGGCGCCGAGGTGCAGGTGCGCGGCGAGCCGGGACCGGACGGCATGGTGGTCGACCTCGCGCAGCTGCGCGCCGCGATCGCCGAGGTGCGCGAGACGCTGGACCATCACCTCCTCGACGACGTGGCGGGTCTCGGTGCGCCGACGCTGGAGAACCTGTGCCTATACATCCACGCCCAAATCGCGGCGAAGGTCGGCAGC
>VBDL01000465.1:0-457 GCA_005884255.1 Betaproteobacteria bacterium
ATAGTCCACCGAGCGGTGCGTCAGGCCGCCCTCGAAGGTCAGCTTGGTCACGCCGCCCAACGCCGCCGTGGCGCTGATGAGCCGGTTGGTCTCGACGTTGAGGTCGGTGAGTGCTGTCGTCGTGTCCGACGACAGGCTGTACTGCGCGATCTGGCGGTTCAGCTCCGCCGACAGCGTGCCCGAAAGATGCTCGATGGTGGCCCAGTCCCAGCCGGCCTTCAGGCTGTAGCCATTGTTGTTCAGCTCGGAGTGGTTCTTGTAGCGGTTGGCGCTCAGCGTCGCGTCGGCATGCAGCCGCTGGCGGCTGATCGGCTGGTCGAAGCCGGCCAGCAGCGAGGTCGTCGAGATCGTGTCGGCGATCTTCGGCACGCCGGCGGGGCAGCCCAGATCGGTGGCGCCGTTGTCGCAGCTGCGCAGCACGTTGTTGTCGTGCGTGATGGTCTCGGACGCACCGATG
>VBDL01000465.1:480-3565 GCA_005884255.1 Betaproteobacteria bacterium
AGCGGCAGCAGGGGCAGGGCGGGCAAAGGCTTCATGCGGGGCTCCGGTTGTTGAAGGACCAAAGGGGGTCGACCGCAGGGAGTCAATCAGCAAGGGTGTCTCAATAGGCGTTGCGATCGAAGAACACAAGCTTGACGGTGCGCGCGATGATCTGCAAGTCCAGGCCGAGCGACCAGTTGCGTAAATACTCCAAGTCGTATTCCACGCGGGCCTTCATTTTCTCGACCGTATCAGTCTCGCCACGCAGGCCGTTGACCTGGGCCCATCCGGTGATTCCCGGCTTGACCTTGTGCCGCACCATGTAGGCCTTGATCATCTGCCGGTACTGCTCGTTGTGCGCCACGGCGTGCGGCCGTGGGCCGACGATGCTCATGCGTCCCTGGAGAACGTTGACGAACTGCGGCAGCTCGTCCAGCGAAGTGCGGCGGATGAAGGCGCCGAAGGGCGTGATGCGCGCGTCGTGCTTCGTCGCCTGCTGCACCACTGGGCCGTTGTCCTGCGTCGTCATCGAGCGGAACTTGTAGACGGTGATCTCGTCGCCGTCGAGCCCGTTGCGCCGCTGGCGGAAGATCACCGGCCCCGGCGAGGTGAGCTTCACGCCGATCGCGATGGCCGCCAGCACCGGCGAGATCAGCACGAGGATGAGGGCCGCCAGCACGATGTCGCTGATGCGCTTGACCAGCTCGTTGGTGCCGGTGAACGGCGTCTCGCAGATGCCCACCACCGGCACGCCGTTCATGTCCTGCAATCGGCCCTGGATGATGCTGATGCCGAACACGTCAGGCACGAAATACAGCGATGCCGTGGTGCCCTGCAGGTTCTCCAGCAGCTCGACGATGCGCGGTTGCGAGCCCAGCGGCAGCGTGATGAACACTTCCTTGATGCCGCGCGCGCGCACGTAGCCGGCCACTTCCTTCAGGCCCCCCAGGCGCTGCGGCACGGCGTCGTCGTGCACGCGCTCGTCGCTGCGGTCGTCGAAGAAACCGACGAAGTCGATGCCTTGCTCCTCGGCCTCGGCCAGCGCACGCGCCACTTTCACGCCCAGCGGGCCGGCGCCGACGACCACAGCCGAGCGGCGCGCCTCGGGCCGCGCATCGGCGCGCTGCACGATCCTCTGACCGATGCCTACCGCCCCCCACTGCAGGATCGGTGTGCCCACCGCCCAGGCCAGCAGCACGTCGCCATTGAACAGGCCGAAGCTGCGCGTGGCATAGCCGCACAGCGCAAGGATGCTCAGCAGCACGACCCACGAGCTGGTAATGTCCACCGCGGCGTTGAGCAGCGGCTCCTTGAAGCGGTTGCGCCCCGGGAAGGTGAGGGCGAAGATCAGCAGGCACAGCGTGAGGTCGCTGCGCACCACGGGCTCCTGGAACCAGGCGTTGGCGCCGAGGTAGGTGAGCACCGTGACCGCGGGCTCCATGAACGCGGCGACCAGCGAGGTCACCGACTGCGGCGCGCTGTAGAAGGTTCTCTTGTAGCTGCGGTCTTCGAACATCGGCGAGCGCGACACGGGTCGGGTGGCAGGGTGCCCGGCGCCATGCCGAACCGGCTCGCGCAGCGCGCGCAACCCTGAGGCCGAATGATTCTCGCTCAATTCATACGACATACGGACCCTCTTATCGCGGGGGGTGGCGTGCCTACAATCTCAGCATGAAACAACCCCCACACTCGCGTTGCTCGCTGCCCCCCGAGGGGGCGCTTCAGTGGCTTCGGGCGGCCGGGCGCCACTGAAGATGTTTCAGCATCTGCAAGCGACCTTCGCTCCAGCGATGATGGGGCGCTTGACCCTGATCGCGAACCATGTGTTGCATGGCGAAGCGTCTGCAACCGAGCGCTTGCGCGCGCACACCGGCCGCAGCATCGCGTTCGAGCTGCGCCAGTGGCCGGCGTTGATGCCGCCACCGCCGCCACTGGTGTTCCGCATCACGCCGGCCGGCTTGCTCGAATGGTGCGGCGACGCGCCGCCGCCGCAGATCGATCTGCGCGCCGGCGTCGATGCCTCCAACCCCGCGCTGCTGCTGATGCAAGGCCTGGCCGGTGAGCGCCCGCGCGTGGACGTGCAAGGCGATGCGGCGCTGGCCACCGACGTGAACTGGCTGGTCGAGAACCTGCGCTGGGACATCGAAGACGATCTCGAGCGCGCCTTCGGCCCGGTGCCGGCGCGCGAGATCACGCGAGTGGCCACGCTGTTCGCGAAGGGGCTGCGCAGCGCCTTGAACGGCCTCGCGGGCCTGCGCCGCGAACCATGACGCAACTGGCGCGCCTGCTGTACATCGGCTTCATCGTCCTGCGCTTCGGGCTCGATGACATTGCGCTGTCGAGCTTCCAGCAGCGCTGGGTGCGTGTGCTGGCGCGCATCATCACGCTCGGCCGCCGCTACGACGTGCCGCGCGGCGCGCGGCTGCGCCGTGCGTTCGAGAAGCTGGGGCCGATCTTCGTCAAATTCGGCCAGGTGCTGTCGACACGACGCGACCTGCTGCCCCGCGACATCGCCGACGAGCTGGCCAAGCTGCAGGACGACGTGCCGCCGTTTCCCGGGCCGCTGGCCGTTGCGCTCGTCGAGCGAGCCTTCGGCCGGCCGATCGGCGAGCTCTTCGCCAGCTTCGACGAGCAGCCGGTGGCCAGCGCGTCCATCGCGCAGGTGCACTTCGCCACGCTGAAGGAAGGCCGCGCCGTCGCGGTGAAGGTGCTGCGCCCCGGCATGCTGGCGCTGATCGAGAAGGACCTCGCTTTGCTGCGCCTGGGCGCGCGCTGGGTCGAGCGCCTGTCGGCCGACGCGCGGCGCCTGAAGCCGCGCGAGGTGGTGGCCGAGTTCGACATGTACCTGCACGACGAGCTCGACCTCGTGCGCGAGGCGGCCAACGCCGCGCAACTGCGGCGCAACATGCAGGGCCTGAACCTGGTGATGGTGCCCGAGATGCATTGGGACCTGTGCACCAGCGACGTGATCGTGATGGAGCGCATGAGCGGCATCCCGATCAGCCAGGTGCAGCGGCTGCGCGAGGCCGGTGTGGACATCAGGAAGCTGGCGCGCGACGGCGTGACGATCTTCTTCACGCAGGTGTTTCGCGACGGCTACTTCCAT
>VBDL01000466.1 GCA_005884255.1 Betaproteobacteria bacterium
CTACGTGCTGCTGGGGGCGATGTTGCTGGTGTCGGGCATCTCGGGCGCCAAGACGGCCGACATGGCGGCGGTGGCCCCGGTGCTGCTGCCGGAAATGAAGAAGCGCGGCAATCACGAAGGCGAACTGATCTCGCTGCTGGCCGCCTCGGGCGCGATGGCCGAGACGGTCCCGCCGTCGCTGGTGCTCATCACCATCGGCTCGGTGGCCGGCATCTCGATCGCCGCACTGTTCACCGGTGGCCTCCTGCCGGGCGTGGTCCTTGCCGTGATGCTCGCCTTGCTGGCCCGCTACCGCAGCGCCGAGATCGCCGTGGGCCTCAAGCGTGCGCCGATGAGCGTCGTCGGCCGGACCCTGCTCGTGGCGGTGCCGGCGCTGGCCCTGCCGGTGTTGATCCGCACCGCGGTGGTCGAGGGTGTGGCCACTGCGACGGAGGTGTCGACCATCGGCATCGCCTACGCGGTGGTGGCGGGGCTCTTCATCTACCGCCGTTTCGACTGGAAGCGGCTCTACCCGATGCTGGTGGACACGGCGGCGCTCTCCGGCGCCATCCTCTTCATCATCGGCACCGCCACCGGGATGTCCTGGGCGCTGACCCAGTCGGGTTTCTCGCACAGCCTCGCCGAGGCGATGACCAGCGTGCCGGGTGGCAAGTACGGCTTCCTGCTGGTGTCGATCGCGGCGTTCATCGTGCTCGGCAGCGTGCTCGAAGGCATCCCGGCGATGGTGCTGTTCGCACCGCTGCTGTTCCCGGTGGCCAAGGCGATCGGCGTGCATGAAGTGCACTACGCGATGGTGATCATCCTTGCGATGGGCATCGGCTTGTTCGCGCCGCCGTTCGGCCTGGGGTACTACGCCGCCTGCACCATCGGCCGCGTGAACCCCGATATGGCCGTGCGCCGCATCTGGCCGTACCTCGGCGCCTTGCTCTTCGGGTTGCTGATCGTCGCCTTCGTGCCCTGGTTCTCCATCGGCCTGCTCTGAGGCCCGCCGCCAAATCTTTCGACCTCCAACAAGGACTGCCATGTCTGAATTGATCAGCAATTTGCGCGAGAGCGCGTATCGAATCCGCCGCTTCGCATTGCGCATGGGCGAGGTGCAAGGCCAGGGCTACATCGGCCAAGCCTTGGGTTGGGCCGATGTGCTGGCCGTGGCCTATCACCACGCACTGAACCTTCGCCCCGACGAACCCGAGTGGGAAGGCCGCGACCGCTTCCTGCTGTCGCACGGCCATTACGCGATTGCCTTCTACGCTGCGCTGATCGAGGCCGGCATCATCCCCGAGAGCGAACTCGAGACCTACGGCAGCGACGACAGCCGCCTGCCGATGTCCGGCATGGCGACCTACACGCCGGGCATGGAGATCTCGGGCGGCTCGCTGGGCCATGGCCTGCCGATCGCGGTGGGCATGGCGCTGGGCCTGCGGCAGAAGAAGAACCCCGCCTTCGTCTACAACTCGATGTCCGATGGCGAGCTCGACGAGGGCTCGACGTGGGAGGCGGCGATGGGCGCGGCGCACCACCGTCTTGGCAATCTGATCTGCCTGGTCGACATCAACAACCAGCAGGCCGACGGGCCCTCGGGAAAGGTCATGGGCTTCGAGCCGCTGGCCGACAAGTGGGCGGCGTTCGGCTGGCACGTTCAGCGCGTCGACGGCAACGACCTGCCGGCGGTGCTGAACGCCTTCGACGCCGCACGCAGCCTCGCCGAAGCCAAGCCGCGCGTGATCCTGTTCGACACACTCATGGGCAAGGGCGTGCCCTTTCTGGAGAAGCGCGAGAAGAACCACTTCATCCGCGTCGATCCGCCGGAGTGGCAGCAAGCCCTCCGGATCCTGGACCAATCGCAAGCAGAGGGAGCCCTCGCATGAACACCGTCGCCGAGAAGAAGCCGCGCCTGACCACGTCGGCCATGATCGCCTCCATCGCCACAGAGGGGCAGCGCGTGAAGGCCGCGCCTTTCGGCAAGGCGCTGGTCGAACTGGCCGCCAACCGTCCGGAGATCGTCGGCGTGACGGCCGACCTCGCCAAGTACACCGACCTGCACCTGTTCGCACAGGCCTACCCCGATCGCTTCTACCAGATGGGGATGGCGGAGCAACTGCTGATGGCCGCTGCCGGCGGCATGGCCAAGGAAGGCCTGATCCCGTTCGCGACGACCTACGCGGTGTTCGGCACCCGGCGCGCCTACGACTTCATCCACCAGGTGATCGCCGAAGAGAACCTGAACGTCAAGATCTGCTGCGCACTGCCAGGCCTGACCACGGGCTATGGGCCCAGTCACCAGGCGACCGAAGACATCGCGATGATGCGCGGCATCCCCGGGCTGACCATCGTCGATCCCTGCGACGCGCTGGACCTGGAACAGGCGGTGCCGCAGATCGCTGCGCACAAGGGGCCGGTCTACATGCGCCTGTCGCGCGGCAACGTGCCGCTGGTGCTCGACGAGTACGACTACAGGTTCGAACTCGGCAAGGCCAAGCTGCTGCGCGATGGCCATGAGGTGCTGGTGATCTCCAGCGGCTTCATGACGATGCGCGCGCTCGAAGTCGCGCAGACGCTGCAGGCCGACAACATCGGCGTGGCCGTGTTGCACTGCCCGACGATCAAGCCGCTCGACGAGGCGGCGATCGTCGAAGCCGTGAAGTACAAGCATCGACTCGTCGTCGTCGCGGAGAACCACTCGGTGATCGGCGGACTGGGCGAGGCCGTGGCGAGCGCGCTGCTGCGCCATCGCGTGCAACCGGCGGGATTCCAACTGGCTGGGCTGCCCGACGCGTACCTCGACGCCGGTGCGCTGCCAACGCTGCATGACCGCTACGGCATCAGCCGCGATGCGTTGGTGCAGCGAATCAAGGGCTGGCTGGGTTGAATCGGCAGTATGTTGGCACGGCGTCATAGTTGGCGAGCAGACGGGGAGGCTCAAGTTTCGCGATTTGCTCTCGATGCACTTCGTCTGGACCGTCCGCCATTCGCAGAAAGCTGGCAGTTGCATAGGCAGATGCGAATGGAGTTCATCGGGAAGCGGGCGACGGACCAATTGAATCTTCCAGAACTC
>VBDL01000467.1 GCA_005884255.1 Betaproteobacteria bacterium
CGGCTTGTAGTCGCGGTCATGCGCGGGCGCCGCCGCCGCGGCCTGCGGCGCTTCCGTCACCACCGCATAGGCGCGCACCGGCTTGGCGATGTTCTTCACCGCCTGCTCGCCCTGATCGCTGAAAGCGGCGGCGACGCGATCGCGCACCGCGCAATACACGGCCTCCGACACGAACACGCCGCCCGGCTGCGCCAGGCCTTGCAGGCGCGCGGCGATGTTCACACCGTCGCCATAGACCGTGCCGTCGAGCTTCTCGATCACGTCGCCCAGGTGCACGCCGACGCGGAACATCAGCCGCCGGTCGGCCGGCACGCCACGGCCGCTGGCCTGCAGCTCCTGCTGCACCGCCAGCGCCGCGCTGATGGCGCCGCCGGCGGTGTCGAACACGGCGAGCACCGAATCGCCGGCCATGTCGACCACGCGGCCCTGGTGCGCCTCGATGCGCTGGCGGAATACGCCGCGCGCCGCATCGAGCGCCGCCACGGTACCCGGCTCGTCCAGCGTCATCAGGCGCGAAAAACCCGCCGCATCCGCGGCCAGGATCGCTGCCAGCCGTTGTCGAGTGTCCACCATGGCATCGTACTGCAGCCATCGGCACCAGGAAGTCGCGGCTGATGCCGTAGCCGATATCGCCGACGCGGTCGAGGAACTGCGTGAGATAGGCGTGCAGCCCAGTGGCGAGGATCTCCTCGATCGAGCCGTACTGCAGGTCGGCGCGCAGGCGGCCGGCGCGGCGCAGCGTCTCGTGGCTCTGCTCGTTGGCCACGTGCGTGAGGTTGCTCACCACCTCGTTGACGCAGGCGGCCAGCGAGCGCGGCATGTCCGGGCGCAGGATCAGCAGTTCCGCCACCTTTTCCGGGCGGATCACGTTGCGGTAGACCTTGCGGTAGACCTCGAAGCCGGACACCGAGCGCAGGATCGCCGACCAGTGATAGAAGTCGACCTCGGGTGCCTCCTTCTTGCCGTTGACGGTGCCGAAGTATTCATTGCCCAGCGCGTGGAACTTCACGTCGAGCAGCCGCGCGGTGTTGTCGGCGCGCTCGAGGAAGGTGCCGATGCGCAGGAAGTGTAGCGCCTCGTCCTGCAGCATCGTGCCCACCGTCACGCCGCGGCTCAGGTGCGAGCGGAACTTCACCCACTCGAACAGGGCGCTCGGGTCACGCTCGAAATGGCCATCGCTCAGCATGCACCGCGCGCGCGTTCTCGCGCGCCGCGCGCAGGCACGACAGGATGCTCGACGAGTTGCTGCCCTCGCTGACCATGAAGCGCATCACCTCGCGCGCGTTCACCTCGGGATGCCGCTTGTGATAGCTCTGCGTCAGCTCCGAGATGCTCAGCAGCCCGCGCCAGCCCTGCTCCGCCGCGTCGGCCGACTGCGGCAGCAGCCCGGTCTGGTAGTTCACGTCCAGCATGCGGGCGGTGTTCTCGGCGCGCTCCATGTAGCGCGCCATCCAGAACAGGTGGTCGGCGGTTCGCGACAGCATTGATCAGCCCTCCAGCATCCAGGTGTCCTTGGTGCCCCCGCCCTGCGAGGAATTGACGACCAGCGATCCTTCCTTCAGCGCAACGCGCGTCAAGCCGCCCGGCACCATCTGCACCGTCTTGCCGCTGAGCACGAAAGGCCGCAGGTCGATGTGGCGCGGCGCCACGCCCGAGTCGACGAAGGTCGGGCAGGTCGACAGGCTCAGCGTCGGCTGCGCGATGTAGTTGCTCGGGTTGGCCAGCAGCTGCGCGCGGAATTCCTCGATCTCGGCCTTGGTCGACGCCGGGCCGACGAGCATGCCGTAGCCGCCGGCGCCGTGGACCTCCTTCACCACCAGGTCGGCCAGATGGTCGAGCACGTATTTCAGGTCGTCGTTCTCGCGGCAGAGGTAGGTGGGCACGTTCTCCAGGATCGGCTTCTCGCCGAGGTAGAACTCCACCATCTTCGGCACGTACGGGTAGATCGACTTGTCGTCGGCGATGCCGGTGCCGATGGCATTGGCCAAGGTGATGTTGCCCTTGCGGTAGACGTCGAGCAACCCGGCGCAGCCGAGCGTCGAGTTCGGGCGGAAGGCCAGCGGGTCGAGGAAGTCGTCGTCGACGCGGCGGTAGATCACGTCCACGCGCTTCGGGCCTTGCGTCGTGCGCATGTAGACGAAGCCGTCGCGCACGTTCAGATCCTGCCCTTCGACCAGCTCCACGCCCATCTGCTGCGCGAGGAAGGCGTGCTCGAAGTAGGCGCTGTTGTACATGCCGGGCGTGAGCACGACCACGGTCGGCTCGTTGACGCCTGCCGGCGCCACGGCGCGCAGCGTCTCCAGCAGCAGGTCGGGGTAGTGCGCCACCGGCGCCACGCGATGCAGGCTGAACAGCTCGGGAAAGAGCCGCATCATCATCTTGCGGTTCTCGAGCATGTAGCTCACGCCGCTGGGTACGCGCAGGTTGTCTTCCAGCACGTAGTAGGTGCCGCTGCCGTCGGCGTTGGCGGCGCGCACGATGTCGATGCCGGAGATGTGCGAGTAGACGCCGCCGGGCACGTCGACCCCCATCATCTCGCGGCGGAACTGCGCGTTGTTCAGCACCTGGTCGGCGGGCACGATGCCGGCCTTGAGGATCTCCTGCTCGTGGTAGACGTCGTGGATGAAGCGGTTGAGCGCCGTCACGCGCTGGCGCAGGCCCTGCTCCATGCGCCGCCACTCAGGCGCAGGGATGATGCGCGGGATCAGGTCGAAGGGGATCAGCCGCTCGGTGCCCGACCCGTCCTCGTCCTTCGCGCCGTAGACCGCGAAGGTGATGCCGACGCGGCGGAACACCATCTCGGCCTCTTCGCGGCGCGCACGCATCGAGTCGCGCGGCTGCGCGGCGAGCCAGTGGTCATAGGGACGGTAGTGCTCGCGCACCGTCGCGCTGGCGGCGTGCATCTCGTCGAATGTCGGCTTCATTCCGATCGTCTCCTCTGGCAAGGCCACTCTAGCAACATTCAGACCAGTCGTTCGGTGTGCACGCGCACGGCGAGCGTGTGGTCGTCGCCACCGCCGCGGATCACGCCGCGCAGCGGCGTCACATCGCCGTAGTCGCGGCCGACCGCCAATCGCACGTGCGAGCAGGCCGGCAACATGTCGTTGGTGGGGTCGAGCTCCAGCCAGTCGGCGGGCAAGCCGCTGTCCGGGCAGTACACGGCGACCCACGCATGCGACGCGTCGGCGCCCTGCAGCTTGGCCTCGCCCGGCAGCGGCTCGGTCAGCAGGTAGCCGCTGACGTAGCGCGCCGCGAGGCCCAGCCCTCGCAAGCCGCCGATCATCACCTGCGCGAAGTCCTGGCACACGCCGCGCTTTTGCCTGAAGGCGTCGATCACCGGCGTGTTCACCTCGGTGGCCTCGCTGCTGTAGCTGAACTCCGCGTGGATGCGCTGCATCAGCGCGACCGCCGCCTCGGCCAACGGGCGGCCTGGCGTGAAATCCACCGCCGCATACTCGGCCAGCTCGCGCAGCCGCGGCACATAGGGCGACGGCGCGACGAACTCGCTGGCCGGCTCGTACGGTGCGCCGGCGGCGTAGTGCAGGCGATCGCGCACCGCCTCCCACGCCGGCGTGGCCTCGGGCCGCAGTGCGGCATAGCGCGGCAGCACCGCGACGCGGCTCTTGGCCCACACGTGCAGCGCCTCGTGGCGCGCGGTGACGGTGAAGTAGGCGCGGCTGTTGCCGAACACGTCGCGCGAGCTCGCATGCTGCGCGGGCACCGGCTCGACCCCCATCTCGAAGACTTCGAGCTTCTGATGCTCGTCTTCCAGTGGGCGCAGGTAGGCCAGATGCTGCGCCAGCTCCACCGGCGCGCTGTAGACATAGCGCGTGTCGTGCTCGACGTTGAGGAGGATGGGTTCGCTCATGGTTGCTGGGCGCGGCTCGGCGCGAAGGCCAGCGCGAGATCAGGCCGCCGGGGCGCTGTGCGCCGCTCATGTCCCCCGGCCCGGGCGATGCCCGGCCCTCCTC
>VBDL01000471.1 GCA_005884255.1 Betaproteobacteria bacterium
GCCAGCGCCGCCACTCCGCCAGCGCCCTGGGGTTGGCGCGGCGAAAGCGCTGCAGCAGCAGGTAGCGCAGCACGCAGTTGAGCTCCACCAGGGCCACCCAGGCGCCGATCAGCCACAGCGGCCTGACCGACCAGAACATCCACACGGTGATCAACGCCGCGAGGTTCAAGCCGACGAACGATGCCGGCAGCTTGGCGTACAGCGTGCGCGTGTTCTCGGACTCGATGGCCAGCGCCTGCGCCGCCACATCCTCCGGCGTCGGCGGTGCTTCCGCGGGCGCGGCGCTCACGGGCAGCGGAAGCGGCATCGATGATGACTGCACGGTGTTCTCCCCAAGGGCCTGTTGACGCTACGGAGGCGAGGCGATGAGTTTCATGCCTCGCGGCGCATTCTGATCGAACACCACCTGGTGCTCGCTCCAGCCGGGCAGCACGCGGCCGTGCTCGTCGGTGACCAAGGTCGGGCTGCACACCGCGAGGCGCTGCGCCTCGGATTCGAAGTCGCTGTCGATGAAGGGCACGTCCTCGGGCGGCAGCGTATCGGTGCCGGCGCAGAAGGTGCGGCCCGGCACCGGCTTGAAGTTCGTCGCCCACATGTCGCCCAAGTCGAGCGCGGCGGCCGTCCACGAGCCGCGGCGCAGCAGGCGCGGAATGTCGTCGGCCAGCTTGGCGATGCGGTGCGCGGGCTTGTAGATCTGCTGCATCGTCTCGCGGTAGGCGCTCAAGAAGCCATCGAGCGTGGCCCGCTGCGGCTGCAGCACCAGCGTGTAGGCGCTGAAGTCGTAGAGGTTGGCGTGCGGCAGGAACATCGGCCGCTCGCTGGCCACCATGCGGTCGAAGAACGGCGTGCCGGGGATCGGCGTCTCGAAGGACACGAAGCTCGGCACATGCAGCCCGCAGCGGTCGAGGTGATCGGGCAGCGAGCGGATGTAGGCCTCGTCGTCATGGATCGGGCTGACGATCAGCCCGGCGATCACCAGGATGCCTTCGTCGCGCGCCTGCGCGATCGACTGCTCGATCTTCGCGATGTTGTTCTGCGGCTTGTGGATGTCGGCGAGCGTGAGCGGGTTGAAGGTCTCCAGCCCGACGAACACCGAGCGGCAGCCGCAGTCGTACATCAGCTGCAGCAGCTCGCGGTTGGTGATGACGTTGAAGGTGAGGCAGGCCCCCCAGCGCACATCGAGCGGCTTCAAGGCCAGGCACAGCTCGCGGAAGTATTTGAGGTTGCCCGCGAGGTTGTTGTCGTAGAAGACGATCAAGCGCCGCTTCCAGCCCGCCACCCGGGCCTCGCGCAGCGCGGCCTGGCCGGCAAGGATGTCGCGCACCACGCTCTGCACCGGGCGCAGCGCGTGCCGCGTGCCGATCGCCGTGAGCGCGCAGAAGTCGCAGGCGAACGGGCAGCCGCGCGTTGCCTCCAGCGACAGTGGAAAGAGCTGCTTGCGCGCGACCTCGGCCATGCGTGGCACCGGCACCAGCTCGGCGTGGTAGCCCGTGGAGCGGTAGCGCGGCTGCAGGCGGTGAGCGCGCGCGTCTTCTGCCACGCGCGCTACCGTGTCTTCCGGGTCGCCGATGACCACGGCGTCGAACCACGGCGTGCACAGGTGCGCATAGGTGCTGGCCATGCCGCCACCGAGCACGGTCTTCGCGCCGCGGCGGCGGAAGTAGTGGCTGATCTGGCGCGCCCGGTCGAAGTCGGCATGCACGCAGGAGAGGAACACCAGGTCGTAGCTCTTCGACCAGTCCGGGTCTTCCCAGGTGTCGTTGATGATCTCGACCTCGCACCAGTCGGGCAGCAGCGCGGCGATCAGCGGCCCGATCTGCGGCTGCAGCCCGCCACGGTGATGCGCGCCCCGACGGTGGTAGTCGGTGAACACGGCGATGATGCCGACGCGCATGGTGGTCTTTCGAGGGACTAACGCTCCGTGGGCTTCCAGGCCTGGAAGGCCTGGTCCTGCTGCGTCATCTGCGCGACCGCGAGCACGGCCTGCGTGCGCGAGTTGACGCCCAAGGCGCGCAGCACCGCAGCGACGTGATCCTTCACTGTCTCCACCGACAAGCTCATCTCGCGCGCAATCATCTTGTTCGGCTTGCCTTGCAGCATCAGCGCCAGCACATCGGTCTGGCGCGGCGTGAGGCCGAGGCCGACCAGCGTGGCCGCGGTCTGGTAGCCGCCGGCCGAGGCGGCGTGGCCGACGTGCATCACCGCGGGCACGGTCTCGTCGCCGATCACGGTCTCGCGCACGTGCGGCGGCGGCACATCGGGCCCGAGCGACATCGGCGGCACATAGATGCCGCCGGACATCACCAGGCGCAGCGCTTCCTGCAGCGTGTCGTTGCTGGCGCGCTTGGGCACGAAACCCATGGCGCCGAAGTCGATCGCGCGGATCACGTCGCTGGCGCGGTCGGAGGCCGAGACCACCACCACCGGCAGCGACGGATAGGTCTCGCGCATCTCGACGAGCACGTCGAAACCGTCGGCATCGCCGAGCTGCAGGTCCAGCAGCATCAGGTCGAAATCGGGGTCGTTCTGCAGCGTGTGGCGCGCGGCGCGGGCGCTGCCGGCACCGGTCACCGTCACGTCGTCGCTGATGCCTTCGATGACAGCCTGCAAGGCGGACAGGATCAGCGGATGGTCATCGACCAGCAACACCTTCATTCGTATGACTCCCTGTTCGCAACGGATGGTAAACGAGCGGAGGGCGCACGAATGAACCCTCTTTCTGGGGAGGAATTCACCGCCCGGGGTTCGCCCTGTTTGACACGCCCCACCCCGGGGTATGGAATCAGCCGGCACGCTGGAGGACGCTGGGTGAGTGCCGGGGACATCGCCGAACGCATGCGCACCGGTGCTGCGCTGCAACAGGCGCTGCACGAGATGGAAGCCATCATGCGCAACGCGCCGGTGGGCATCATCTTGTTCACGCGCGAGCGGCGCATCGTGCGCACCAACGCGCGCTGCGCCGAGGTCTTCGGCTATGCGGCCGACGAGCTGATCGGTGCACCGGCGCGCGTGCTCTACCGCAGCGATGCCGACTACAAGGCGCTCGGGCGCGAAGCCGGCCCACTGCTGGCGCGCGCCAAGTCGTTCCAGACCGAGCTGTTCCTGCGCCGCAAGGACGGCGTGGACATCTGGGCCAACAGGTCGAGCAGCGGCAGCGCGCCGAGCAGCGGCTGCGCCACCTGGCGCTGTACGACGCGCTCAC
>VBDL01000469.1 GCA_005884255.1 Betaproteobacteria bacterium
CGGCGGCGTGTTTCAACGCTTGCGAGGTCAGATGCGTACACAGGTTGCGATCATCGGGGCAGGCCCTTCCGGACTGCTGCTGGGCCAGCTGCTTCACAAGGCGGGCATCGACACCGTCATCCTGGAGCGGCAGACCGCAGAGCATGTGCTCGGCCGCATCCGCGCCGGCGTGCTCGAGCAGACCACGGTCGACCTGCTGGACGAAGCCGGCGTCGGCGCACGGATGCGGGATGAAGGCCTGGTGCATGGGGGCTTCGATCTGAGCTTTCACGGGCAGCGGCACCGCATCGACCTGCACGCGCTGACCGGCGGCAAGACCGTGATGGTCTACGGCCAGACCGAAGTGACGCGCGATCTCATGGCCGCCCGCGCGTCGGCGGGGCTCGCCACGGTCTACGAGGCCTCGAACGTCGAGCTGCTCGACTTCGACGGTGCGCAGCCCCGGGTCGCCTACACCTCGAAGGGTCAACGGCACGAGCTGCGCTGCGACTTCATCGCCGGCTGCGACGGCTTTCACGGCGTCAGCCGGGCCAGCGTGCCGGCGGGCGCGGTGACCACCTACGAGAAGGTCTATCCGTTCGGGTGGCTGGGCGTGCTGTCGGAGACGCCGCCGGTGGCGCATGAGTTGATCTACTCGAACCACGAGCGCGGTTTCGCGCTGTGCAGCATGCGCTCGCCCACGCGCAGCCGCTACTACGTGCAGGTGCCGCTGTCGGACTCGCTCGAGCAGTGGAGCGACCCGCGCTTCTGGGACGAGCTGCGCCGCCGCCTCGACCCCGTCACCGCGCAAGCGCTCATCACCGGGCCGTCGATCGAGAAGAGCATCGCGCCGCTGCGCAGCTTCGTGGCCGAGCCGATGCGCTTCGGCTCGCTCTTCCTTGCCGGCGACGCTTCGCACATCGTGCCTCCGACCGGCGCCAAGGGACTGAACCTCGCCGCGTCGGACGTGCGCTACCTGTCGCGCGCTTTGGCGGAGTTCTATCGCGAGCGCAGCCGCGCGGGCATCGACCACTACTCCGAGCTGTGCCTGCGCCGCGTGTGGAAGGCCGAGCGCTTCTCGTGGTGGTTCACCGGCCTGATGCACCGCTTCCCTGACGACGGGCCGATCGGCCAGAAACTGAAGGGCGCCGAACTCGATTACCTGGTGCACTCGCGGGCTGCAGCGACCGTGATGGCCGAGAACTATGTCGGCCTGCCGTTCGAACCCGATCACCGCCCGCGCAGCGTCAATAGCGCAGCTCACCCCGGTTGTCCATGATGGCGAGTTCGACGTAGGTCGAACCGATGTGGGACCGAGGCGTGTATCTCGCGATGAAACGGCCGAACCCGATGTCTCCCGCGCTTTCCATCGCGTTGATGAAGGACTCCGTCGTCAGGTTGCGCCCCGCGCGCTGCAGGCCCAGGACCAGCAGCTTGGCATGGACGAAGCCCTCGAACTGCGAGGCCGAGGGGACTGCCTCGCTCGAGCGCTCGCGCAGCAGCTTCAGGTATTCCGCCACCACCGGAGTGCTGGTGTTGCGCAGCGACGGCATGATTTGCGCGAGCACGATGCCTCGCGCCTGTTCCTTCAGCTCGCGCCTGATGACGTCCTGGCTCGCCACGGAGAAGCCGTAGAAGCCGGGCCTCGCCGTCGTCTTGAGCACCGCACTGACGTAGCTCGTCAAGGTGGTGCCGGCGGTTGCCAGGATGACGGCCTGGGGCTGCGCTGCTTGCGTGGCCGCGGCGGCAGCGGAGAAATCCGGCTGCTTGGGGTCCAGCTTGATTTCAGCCATCAATGGAATGTTTTCGGCGGCGGAAGCGTTCCTGAGTTCGCTCAGCAGCGTCTTGCCCAGCCCATCGTCCTGGTAGAAGACAGCGATACGAGCGATGCCCGTCTGCTTCAGCTGCGAGATGATGCGCCGCGCCTCCGCCGCATAGCCCGCGCGCACGTGGAACACGTAGGGGCTGTACTTGTCGCGGAAGGCCGACGCGCCGGTGACGGGCCCGAAGACGATGGTCTTGCTCTCCTGCAGCACCGGCAGGATCGCACTCGTCTGCGCGGTCCCCGTGTTGTTGTAGATCATGAACACGCCTTGCTCGTCGATGAGCTTGCGCGTGTTCTCCACCGCCCGCTTGACGTCGAAGCCGTCGTCCAGCGTGACGTAGCTGATCTTGCGGCCATGCACGCCACCGGATGCGTTGACGGCGTCGAAATACAGGCGCGAACCGACACCGTACTCGCGGGTCTGCGCTCCCAGCGGGCCGCTCAGAACGGCCGAGGCCCCCAATCTGATCTCGGTGGGCGTGACCCCTGCGTCGCTGGCGTGAGCCGGCATGCAGACCGAGGCTAGGGCCGCAAGGAGGATGGAACACATCCGGGCCATGGAAAACGGTGTCACTGCCATGTCTCCTGGGGTCGAGAGAACGATCGGCACGGACGATAATTAATTTAATGAATGATCGTCTTGGGGGTTCCACCAACGAGCGTGATCGTTTTCTCTCATCGGCCTATCCCATCGTCGAACCGCCATGCAGGTTGCGTTCTTCACGATGTGAATCAATCTCACACCACGGATTCTTCAGAGGTCCAGGCCAGATTCATCAGCGCGCCGATCGTGTCCAGCAGCGCCTCGCGCTCGATCGGCTTGGCAACGAAGGCATTCGCGCCCGCCGCAAGAGCGCGCGCCTCCGCCTCGGTGGTGGCGCTCGCCGACATGGCGATCACCGGCACGCCTGCAAGCGCAGGGATATCGCGAAGCCGCCTCGTCGCCTCGCAGCCCTCCATCACCGGCATGGTCATGTCCATCACGATCAGGTCC
>VBDL01000470.1 GCA_005884255.1 Betaproteobacteria bacterium
TCGCGATGCGCGTGCAGCGCGCGTAGTCGAGCGCCAGATCGAACAGCACGACCGGTTCGCCGAGTGCGAGCGACCGTTCGGTGGCGGTGCGGCCATCTGTCAGCGCCAGTGCAAAACCGTCGACACGCAGGATGCCGGCGCCTTCGACGGCCTTGACCGTTTCGCGCCGCCGCGCCTCGATCAACGCCACGAGCGCGCAGGCCGGTCCGAGGTCGCCCTCGACCTGCACGACGGCCGGTACATCGCCTGCCGGCGCGTCTTCCGGCGGCACACTCGAAGCACCGTCGCGGTAGTCGAAAAACCCGCGGCCCGACTTGCGCCCCAGCCAGCCGGCGTCGACCAGGTCCTTCTGGATCAGCGAAGGCTTGTAGCGCGGGTCGTCGAAAAAAGCTTCGTAGACCGAGCGTGTGACCGCGAAGTTGACATCGTGGCCGATGAGATCCATCAGCTCGCACGGACCCATCTTGAAGCCGCCGCATTCGCGCATCACCGCGTCCAGCGTCGCGGGTGGCGCGGCCTGCTCCTGCAGCAGGCGCAGCGCCTCGCCGTAGAACGGCCGCGCGACCCGGTTGACGATGAAACCGGGTGTCGACCGGCAGGTCACGGGCACCTTGCCCCAGGCGCGCGCGGTCTCGACGATGGTCTGCACGACCTCGGGATCGGTGGCATGGCCGGCCACGACCTCGACCAGCGGCAGCACGGTGGCCGGATTGAAGAAGTGCATGCCGACGACACGCTCGGGTCGCGCCAGCCGGCCGGCCAGCGCCGTGACCGACAGCGACGACGTGTTGGTCGCGATGATGGTGTCCGCGCCGAGCTGGGCTTCGAGCTCGGCGAGCGCGCTCACCTTCGCCTCGAGGTTTTCGACGATGACTTCGATGACGAGACCGACGTCACCCAGGTCGGCGTAGGACGTGATCGGGTGGATGCGCGCGATGATGCCGTCGCGGGACGCGGCGTCCAGCTTCTTGCGCTCGACACGTTTGTCGAGGCTGCGCCGGATCATCGCGAGACCACGTTCCAACGCCGCCTCGTTGGCATCGCGCAGGAACACCGCGTGGCCGGCGGATGCCGCCACTTCGGCGATGCCGCTGCCCATCGTGCCGGCGCCGATGATGACGACGGCCTTGTCTCTGGAAAGTGCTTCAGCCATCGATCGGCTCCGTGGATTTGAATGAGGCGCGTGCTGCGAGTTCTTCGAACCATTGCGCGAGGCGCGGCGCGATGCCGCGCCAGGCCAGCGACTCGAAGCGGTAGTCGAGGTAGCCGAGCGCGCAGCCGAGGGCGATGTGGCCGATCGAAAACGGCGTTTCGGCCAAGGCCTGAGCCTCGTCGTCGAGCTGCTTCAGCGCAGCTTGCATCTTCAGCTCGAAGGCGGCGAGCAGGGCCGGCAGCGCAGCGTCCTTCTCGCGCTCGTTGCGCCACAGGATCGCGGCGTCGAGCATGCCGTCGCCGAGCGCATGCCAGCGCAGTGCCTGCCACTTGTCCTGTCCTTCCCGCGGAAACAGCGGGCCGCCGGCAAGATCGTTCAGGTACTCGCAGATGACGACCGAGTCGAACAGCGTGAAGCCGTTGTCGAGCACCAGCGTCGGGATCTTCGACAGCGGGTTGTCCTGCATCAGTCGCTCGTTGGGCTTGAGCATCGCTGCGACCGAGCGCACCAGCTCGAGCTTCGGCAGCAGGTTCAGCTCATGCGCGCAGATCATCACCTTGCGCACGTACGGCGACTTCGGCGACCAGTGGAGTTTCATCATCGCGCCCATCAGATCGCTCCCGCTGCGCGCAGCGCAGCAATGTCGGCGGCGGCATAGCCGAGCTCGCCCAGGATGTCGTCGCTGTGCTGTCCGAGCAGTGGGGGCGCTGTCTGGGTTTCGAGCGCGGCGTCGGCGAAGCGCATCGGGGTGGACAGCTGCGGCACGTCGACGCCGCTCGGATGCGGCACGTGCTTCAGCATGCCGCGCGCCTTGACCTGCGGGTCCTTGAACACATCGGCGACCGAGTTGATCGCGCCGCATGGCACGCCGGCCGCGTCGAGCGCGGCGATCAGGCGCTCGCGCTCCCATTCGGCGAACAGGTCGCGCAGGAGGCCCGACAACTCGCCGATGTTGCGAACCCGCTGTGCATTGGTCGCGAAACGCTCGTCGCTCACCCATTCGGGGCGGCCGAAGACCTCGCACAGCTTGGCGAACTGGCCGTCGTTGCCGACCACCAGGATCACGTCGCCGTCGGCGCAGGCATAGACGTCCTGCGGCTGGATGTTGGGGTGCGCGTTGCCGTTGCGCTTGGGCACCTTGCCGGAGACGAGGTAGTTCATCGCCTGGTTGGACAGGGTCGCGACCTGGACGTCGAGCATGGCGATGTCGATGCTGTCGCCCTTGCCGGTTTCGTTGCGCCGCGCCAGCGCGGCCAGCACCGACACCGCGGTGTACATGCCCGTCATCAGGTCGACGATCGGAACGCCGACCTTCTGCGGGCCGCCGCCGGGCCGGCCGTCCTTCTCGCCCGTCACGCTCATCAAGCCGCCCATCGCCTGGATCAGGAAGTCGTAGGCCGGCTGGTCGCGCCGCGGCCCGGTCTGTCCGAATCCGGTGACCGAGCAGTAGATGAGCCGGGGATTGACCTTGCGCAGCGACGCCTCATCCAGCCCGTAGCGCGCCAGCGTGCCGGCCTTGTAGTTCTCGAGCACGATGTCGGCCTTCAGGGCCAGCTCGCGGACGATGCGCTGGCCTTCGGGCTTCTCCAGGCTGACCGTGATCGAACGCTTGCCGCGGTTGACGGCCAGGTAGTAGCCGGCTTCCTTCGTGTCCTTGCCTTCCGCGTCCTTCAGGAACGGAGGCCCCCAGGAGCGGGTGTCGTCGCCGGCGCCGGGGCGCTCGACCTTGATGACCTCCGCGCCGAGGTCGGCCAGGATCTGGCCGGCCCATGGCGCCGCCAGGATGCGGCTGAGGTCGAGAACCTTGACGTGGGACAGCGGACCGGTCTTGCTTGACATGGGGATGGCTCCGTAGCGAAGTGCGTTGCCCTGACTCTAGGTCGCGCGCGCCCATTCGCCTACGGGCTGGAGAACAAGGCTGGCATGCTTCGCGACACATACCGCTTCCCATGCCGTTGCAGGCAAGGCTGTGCCTAGGCGTTGGCCGGCTCGGGGCGGTGCTTGAAGGTGGCGCTGCCGCGGGCGACAAGGGTCACGGTGCGTCGGCCACGCCTGGCAGTGCAACGTGCCGCGGCCCGGGTTGATGAACGAGACCTTGATCTCGACCGTGACCACCCGGCCTTCACCGTCGCATGACAGCAAAGCGGTGCGACTCATCGTCGTGTCGAGCAGCGTGGATATGAGGCCACCATGCGCGGACCCCGAGCGGTTGAGTAGATGCGGCGCCAGCGTCACCTCGGCGCTGGCCGACTCGGCTGCGGCTTCGGTGTGGCGGATACCCACATGCGCAACGAAGGGTGGCGTGGCAGCGGTGTCCATGGATCCTTTCGTCAGGCTGTGAGCGGCATGAGCTCGCGGCCGGCGAGCCAGGCGCCGATGTTGTGAACGACGCCGGCATAGAAAGCGGCCAGGTTGTCGCGCGTCACGTAGCCGAGGTGCGGCGTCAGCACGACGTTGTCGAGACTAAGAAGGGCATGCTCGGGCGGCAGCGGCTCGTGCCAGAAGACGTCGAGGCCGGCGCCGCCGATGCGGCGTTCACGCAGCGCGGCGATCAGCGCCGCTTCGTCGACCAGCCCGGCCCGCGCGGTACCGACGAGCACCGCGCCGGTCTTCATCGCCGCCAGCTCGGCTTGCGTCACCACGCCCGTGGTGCTGGCCGCCAGCACCATGTGAAGCGAGATCACGTCGGCTTGCGCGAACAACTCGGCCCTTCGAAACAGCGCGTGCGCCGGCTCGGGCGGCACGTTCCGGCGTCAGGTGCGGGCTCCACGCGAGGACTTCCATGCCGAACGCAGCGCCGATCTGCGCCATGCGCTGGCCGATCTGGCCCAGGCCGACGAGGCCCAGGGTCCGGCCCATCAGGGCATCGGCGAGATCGGGCTGCCAACGGCCGTCGTGCAATGCCTTGTCCGACACGATGAGGCGCTTTGTCAGTGCGAGGATCAGCGCCCAGGCCGTCTCCGCGGTGGCCGCGAGGCCTGTGCGATGGCCGCGCGAGCCGCACACGGCGATGCCCAGGCGTTGGCAGGCATCGATGTCGATCGCGGCGTTGCGCAGCCCAGTACTCTCGAGCAGTGCGAGCCGCGGCTCGAGGCGTGCGATCAGTTCATCGTCGTTGCGTGCAGGCTCCGAGAACACCACGATCGCGGTGCCGAGCGGCAAGGCGCCCCAGTCCGCGAGGTTCAGGGCCTGACGCTGATAGTCGTCCAGGATCGCGATGGTGGGGGCAGCGGGTGCAGGTCGCAGGGGCATGCCCCACTCTATTGAGCTTTACGTAACCCATGACATCACCACAGCTCGGCCTGCTTCCAGCATGCAGTGATGATCGACTGTCGGCGCTGACCGCTGCGCAGCTTGTTGCGGGCGGTTGTCTTCAGTTCGCGCAGCGACGTCGGACAGAAGTTCGCCAGGGCATGACGCTTGAGCCAAGCCCACAGGTATTCGACGGGGTTGAGGTCGGGAGCGTAGGCCGGCAGAAGCGCCATCTGAAGCGCACCCTGAGTGCTGTCGAGGTACTGGCGCACGATGCGACTCTTGTGTTGGGCTGCACCGTCCCACACGATCAGCAACTTTCGCTTGAGCTGAGACCGAAGGGCCTTCAGGAACTCGACGATCTGCGCGCTCTTCACCGCGCCGTCGTACAGGCGGAACAAGAAGTTCGAGGGGGTCAGGCCCGCGACGGCCGAGATGTGCTTCCAGTTGAAGTGGAACTGCACGACCGGCGTGCATCCCTTGAGCGCCCAGGTGCGAACCCGGGTTGGCCGTTCCGACAGCCCCGATTCGTCGATGAAGACGATCAGTCGTCGCTCGGCGACACACTTTTTTTGAGCGCGGGCCAAGTCTTGCGTTTCCACTCCAGCACTGCCAAGTCGTCGCGCTCAATGGCGCGGCGCTCAGGCTTTTGCGAGCTGAAGCCCATCGCTCCCAGCAGCCGCCAGACGTGCACCTCACTGAAACGCACGCCGTACAGACGCTCGATGAGCGCGCGCACTCGCTTGAGCGTCCACAGCTCGGTGCCGAAGCCGTGGGCGATTGCACCTTGCAGCAACGCACTGCCCAGCGCATCGAGTTGGGCGCCGTCAAGTTGCGCAGGACGCCCTGGAGCCATCGCACGCAATGCGTCGATGCCGCCCTCATCGAGCCGGGCCTTCCACGTGTACGCAGTCTGCCGGGCCACCCCGACAGCTTTGGCCGCCTCCGCGGGGGTCTTGCCCGCAAGCATCAAGCGTCCAGCGAGCACGCGCATGCGTGTGGCGTCGTCCATCTTTGCCATGCACCGATTCTCCGATCACGTACGTGTTCGGGCAACGCATGACGGCGCAATCGGTTGTCATGAATTAGGTAATTCTCAATAGGCCGGCCAGCCATCGCGAGCCAGCCTCCTCACTCCAACACTGCTATGCGCTGCGGCGCAAGGCCCGCTTGCCCAGCTCGATCTTCGCGATCGCGTTGCGGTGAACCTCGTCGGGTCCGTCGACGATGCGCACGGTGCGCTGGTGGGCATAGGCTTCGGCGAGCCAGAAGTCCTGGCTGACGCCGGCCGCGCCGTGGGCCTGGATCGCCCAGTCGACGACTTTGCAGCTGACGTTGGGCGCGACGACCTTGATCATCGCGATCTCGGCCCTCGCCTCTTTGTTGCCCGCGGCGTCCA
>VBDL01000474.1 GCA_005884255.1 Betaproteobacteria bacterium
TTGTCGTCGGTGAAGTTGGCCTCGATGGTCTGCTGGCCGATGTACGAGGAGTTGAGGCCGTAGGTCAGCGCGACCTTGCCGCGCTTGATCAGCGAGTACTGCTTGTCGGCGGCGGTCAGCGTCTCCTTCAGCAGCTTGGCCTGGTCGACGTCGCCTTCCTTCTTCGACAAGGCTTCGCGCGCCGCTTCGGTGGTCGGTGCGGGCGCCGGCTCTTGCGTCTGCGCCGCGGCAGCGGTGCACAGCGCGAGGGCGATGCCGGCGGCCCCAACGCAGCCGGCAATAGGGTGGGAATGCAGGTTCATTGTTTTCTCAGAGTGAAGATGCCCAGGCCCGACTGCACCGCGCGCTGCAGCGCATCGATGCGGTCGAGCTGCGGGAGAACGGCCTCGGGCCGTACGAGATCGCCGTCGATCACGCCCAATTCGCGATCGCTCAGCGACAAACGGGCCAGCGTCGTCTTGTCCTTCGGCGGGTACAGGACGAACAGCGTGTTGCGGTCCCACAGCTTCGCGAACTCTTCGACGGAGAACACGATGTGGCCGGCGGACGGGTCGGCGAGGAACACCTTGCCGTCGCGCACGCCGCGAAAGACGACGAAGTGCTTGAAGCCGGCGTAGTCGATCGGCACGATGCCGGGCGACTTCAGCTGCGCCAAGTCGTTCATGTCGGCACGGAAGCCCGCCGCGTCGCCGCCGAGCGTGACGACGTAGCGCTTCATATCGAGCAGCGAGAAGCCGCGGCGCGCGATGATCTTCTCGCGCTCACCGTGCGCCAGCATGCCTTCCATCGCCTGCTGCTCGCTGACGTCGACGCCGAGGTAGTGGTTGAGCACCGTGACCAGCGCGGCCGAGCCGCAGCTGTAGTCATAGGCCTGGCGCACGATGTGGCGGTACTTGAATTCCGAGTACGGCTCCATGCGCACGCTCTCGGGCGGCGCGCCGCCGCCCACGCGCGCCATCGGCAGCTCGAACTGGTCTTGCGGTTGCGCCTTGGGCGGCACCTGCGAGCTGACGCCCGCGCCGCCGATCATCGCGGCGACAACGCCGAGTAGGATCATCCACATGGAGGTACCTCTTTGAAGACTTCGGCGCGGCTATTGCGCCCAGAGATAGACGTGGCCGGTCATCGACGCCGTGCCGTTCAGCAGCAGCGAGCCATAGCCCCCGCCGCTGGGCACGATGGCCAGCGGATCGGTCTGCGCGCCGAGAGCGCGGAAGCCCAACTGCTTGAAGCCGACGAAGCCCGGCAGGCCGACCTCGAGGTAGTCGCCGCCATCGGGACGCTTGCGCACGTTGAGCGTGACGGCGACCAGGTCCATCACGCCGGCGAGGTCCTGCACGACCGCATAGGTCGTCGTGCCATTGACGTTGAAGCCCGCGGTCAGGCGCGCGCCGCTGCTCGTGCCCGACAACAGCTGCGAGTTGAGCTCGAGGTGCACCGCGAGACCGACGCCGTCGCGGCCGTCGACCGCGGCGAGCTCGTCGTCGCTCAGGCGCACCGGCGCTGAGTGCACGGCGAGCGGCCACAGCAGCAGGAAAGCGAGCCAACCACACCAAGCGGACACCGCGGATCCGGCTTCGCCGGTCCGCTGGTGTCGCCCCCTTGAGGGGGCGGCCGAAGGCCGTAGGGGGTGGTTCATAACCCCGAGCGCAGCTTGACGTCGAGGAACTGGATCTGCATCGTGCCGATGCGGCTCGATCCCAGGTCCACGACGCCGGCGTCGCTCTTGAAGCTGACGTTGTCGATCTGCAGGCCGCCGAGCGGCGCGCCGGCGCTCGTCGTCGGCCAGCCGATCTGCAGATGCAGGTACGAGTTGCCGCCGGCATCGGTCTGCGCGTTGAAGAGGCCCGGCTGGTTCGTCGCATCGGCCAGCGCCCACGGCGTGCCGAGCAGCGTGCCCGTCTCGGAGGCCGCACCGAGCCGCAGGCCGCTGATCTGCAGCTGCTCGCTCGTGTTGTCGCGGCCGCGCGGCATCACGCGCAGCTGGCCGATCTCGAGGTTCAGCGCGACGCCGAAGGCCACGCCTTCGATTCCTGGCGTCGCGGGCGTGGTCAGCGTCAGGCTGCCGCCGCGCGTGACCAAGTCTTGCAGCACCAATGCACCACCGTCGTGGCTGATGCCGTTTGCATCGACGCGCCAGTCGGCAGCGAACTGCCACTTCAGCAGCCCGCTCGCATTCTGCGGCTCGGTCAGGCGGATCACGTCGGCCAACCCGTCGCGGCGCAGCACCCTCAACCGGTACGGGTCGCTGAAGGTCGCGCTCGCATCATCGGAACGCGACAGCGACAGGTTCGACAGCGACAGGCTGGCGCCGCCACCGGGCATCGCGTAGCTCAGCGTCAGCGGACCCGAGAGCGAGAAGTTGACGAGGTTGAAAGCGAGGCCATCGGCGCTGCGCACCGCGGCCAACTCGTCGTCCGCCAGCGGCTGCATCGTGCCGGCGTAACTTGGAAGCGCGAGTACAGCACCAACCAGCCAAGCAGACACCGCGGATCCGGCTCCGCCGGTCCGCTGGTGTCGCCCCCTCGAGGGGGCGGCCGAAGGCCGTAGGGGGTGGTTCATTTCCCTCGCGAGCCGTAGACGCGGTCGCGCCAGTTCAGCCAGAAGCCTTCGAGCGCCTTGTCCGGCGCGCCCGCGCCATTGACCGTCGGGAACTGCACCGCCTGCTTCAGCACCGAGATGAA
>VBDL01000475.1 GCA_005884255.1 Betaproteobacteria bacterium
CGGCTTCGCGTCGCGCCTGCCGGCCGCCTTGAAGGAGCGCATCCGCACGCACGGCCTGCGCAACTCGCACCTGCTGTCGATCGCGCCCACCGGCACCATCAGCCTGGCCTTTGCCGACAACGCGAGCAACGGCATCGAGCCCGCCTTCAGCTGGAGCTACACGCGCAAGAAGCGCGAGAGCGACGGCAGCTTCAAGGAATACACGGTCGAGGACCATGCCTGGCGCCTGTACCGCCACCTCAAGGGCGAGGATGCGCCGCTCACCGACGCCTTCGTCACCGCGCTGCAGATCAGCGCGAGCGCTCACGAGGCGATGGTCGCCGCGGTGGCGCCGTTCATCGACACCTCGATCAGCAAGACCGTCAATGTGCCGGCGGACTATCCGTACGCCGATTTCGAGGACCTGTACCTGCAGGCGTGGAGATCGGGCCTGAAGGGCCTGGCGACCTATCGGCCCAACGCCGTGCTCGGCGCGGTGCTCAGCGTCGGCACGGCGGTGCCGCAGCCGCTGCAGGCGAGCGACGAGAACCGTCGCCTCGCGCTGGCGCATCCGCCGCAGCCGGTGCTGGCGTCGCTGCGCTGGCCGGGCCGCCCCGAGCTGCCCGGCGGCAACCCGGCGTGGACCTACATGATCCAGCACCCGCACGGCGAGTTCGCGCTGTTCGTCGGCGAACTGGCGAGCGAAGACGGCGGCAAGAGCCTGCCGTTCGAGGTGTGGGTCAATGGCGCCGAGCAGCCACGCGGGATGGCGGCGCTGGCCAAGACCCTGTCGATGGACCTGCGCGCCAACGACCGCGCCTGGCTCGAGCTCAAGTTCGACGCGCTGGCCACGTTGGCCGAGGAGCGCGCCTTCGAGATGCCGTTCCCGCCGCATGGCGAGCGCCGGCTGTTCCCCGGCGTGGTGGCGGCCACCGCGGCGGTGATCCGCTGGCGCTGCGAGCAGCACGGCGCGCTCGACGGCACGGGAGCAACGCCGGTGCTCGATGCCATGTTCAGCCGCGACGAGCCACGCACCGGCGCCAGCGGCACGCTGGCCTGGGCGGTCGATGTCGACAACCCGGCGGCCGGCGAATCGTTCACGCTGACGCTGAAGGAAGTGACGCTGCCGGCGGCCGACGGCACGACGCTGACGCGGCCCTGCGCACTGGGCCTGTCAGGCAACTATCCGCGCGCGCTCGACGGCTTGGCGCGGCTGCTATCGCTGGACATGCGCGTCATCGACCCCGCCTGGATCGGCATGAAGCTGCGCAAGCTGCTCAACGTCGGCGAGCCGCTCGGCCACTTCATGGCGCCGGTGCCGGGGCAGCGCCGCCAGCAGCTGTGGCCGTCGACGGTGGCCTACGTCGCGCGCCTGATCATCCATCGCTACGCGATGCTCGGTGTGCTCGATGAAGAAGGCTTTCCGCTGCGCGAGATGGGCGTGTTGCAGGCGCCCGCGACGCGCAAGAGCGGCAGCGCGACGACGATCGCGCCCATGGCCGGCCGTCCCTGCCCGGAGTGCGGCAACGCCACGCTGATCCACAAGGACGGCTGCGACTTCTGCACCGCCTGCGGCTACGTCGGCGCGTGTGGATGAGCCCGGCCGGTACAATCCAGCCCTCACGCGCCCGTAGCTCAGTGGATAGAGTATTGGCCTCCGAAGCCAAGGGTCGCTGGTTCGATCCCAGCCGGGCGCGCCACCTTCAATGCATCATCGGCGCGCGGCAGAAATGCCCGCGCCGCGCATCGCGCATCAGCCGCTCGAACTGATCGCGCGATAGGCGCAGCAGGTGCTCGTGGTCGCCGGCCTCGCAGTAGACGACCTCGTTCTTCACCAGCTCGTCGTCGACCACGGTCTCGATGCCCCAGGCCATGCCCACCGGCGGCACGGCGCCGCGGTCGCAATCGGCGAGCAGGCGCGCCACGCGCTCCTCGTCGGCCAGATGCAGCGACTTGCGGCCGAGCAGCTCGGCCAGCTCGCGCGGCACCACGGCCTTGTCGGCCGGCAGCACGGCCATCACGCAGCCGGTGCTGTCCTCGAGGATCACCGACTTCGCAATCTGGTGCGGCGGCAGCTGTGCGGCGCGCGCGGTCTCGGCGCTGCTGTGGCTGAGCTCGTGTGTGCACACCTCATAGCGCGCTCCGCGTTGCTCGAGGTAGCTGGACAGGCGCGATGGAATGGACATGGCAGCCTCCTGGATACGCGACAAACGCCAGTGTGCTCCCGTCCACCCAGGCTGCAAGCGCGCACACGCACTGTCGCAATTGGTATGACTTGTGAGCGGCGCGCATCGCGATGATGCGCCATGCTTCGGCCCGCCACCTCGCTCGCCCTTGCCCTGCTGGGGGCCGGAGCTGCCGCTGCGAGCGTGCCGCCGCTGCGCTCACCGCAGGCGATCGTCGTCGACGACGCCAGCGGCGAGGTGCTGCTGCAGAAGAATGGCGACGCCGTCGCGCCGATCGCCTCGCTGACCAAGCTGCTCACGGCCATGGTGGTGCTCGATGCGCAACAGGATGCCGACGAGCTGCTGCGCATCGCCCCCGTCGACCGCGACGGCCGCTCGTCCGGCGGGCTGCGCGTGGGCGCGCTGGCCTCACGCGGCAGCCTGCTGGAGCTGGCGCTGATGGCCTCCGACAACCACGCCGCGTCGGCACTGGCGCGCCACTATCCCGGCGGCCTGCCGGCCTTTC
>VBDL01000476.1 GCA_005884255.1 Betaproteobacteria bacterium
GCCAACCTGACGTTGCTGCCGCCGGACGGTCCGGTGCTCGGCTTCGATTGCGGCCCGGCCAACGTGCTGATGGACCTGTGGTGCGAGCGGCACCTCGGCCAGCCCTTCGATCGCGATGGCGCTTGGGGCCAGCAGGGCCGCGTCGACGCCGCCCTGCTGGCGCGTCTGCAAGGCGAGCCTTTCTTTGCCGCGGCGCCGCCCAAGAGCACGGGGCGCGACCTCTTTCACGCCGCCTGGCTGGACGCTCGGGTCGGCGCGGTGGCACCGGTCGATGTGCAGGCCACGCTGGCCGAGTTGACGGCATGGTCGGTCGCCGACGAGCTGCGTCGCCATGCGCCACGCGCCGGCGAACTGCTCGTTTGCGGCGGCGGCGCGCTGAACGCACACCTGATGGCCCGGCTGCGCTCCCTGCTGCCCGGTGTCGCCGTGGCGCCGACCGATGGCCGCGGCCTGCCCGCTTTGGAGGTCGAGGCCTGTGCCTTTGCATGGCTCGCGCAGGCCTTCATCGAGCGTCGCGCCGGCAACCTTCCCGCAGTGACGGGTGCCCGCGGACCGCGCGTGCTCGGCGCTCTGTACCCGGCCTAAGACAACGGCCGGAGACAAACGACAAAGCCGCCCGAGGGCGGCTCTGAAGCAGGCGCTGGAGTCAGGCCGTCAGACCGAGAAGCTCGATCCGCAGCCGCAGGTCGTGGTCGCGTTGGGATTCTTGATGACGAACTGCGCGCCTTGCAGGTCTTCCTTGTAGTCGATCTCGGCACCGGCCAGGTACTGCAGGCTCATCGCGTCGATCAGCAAGGTGACGCCGTTCTTCGACATCTGCGTATCGTCGTCATTCACGATCTCGTCGAAGGTGAAGCCGTACTGGAAACCCGAGCAACCGCCACCCTGCACGAAGACGCGCAGCTTCAGGTCGGGGTTGCCCTCTTCATCGACCAGCTGCTTGACCTTGTCGGCCGCGCTGTCGGTGAACAGCAGCGGCGCCGGCGGCGCGTCGGTCGAGGTGGAAACGTCGTGTGCGAGGGCGCTCATGGGGTACTCCGGGAATCCCTTTAGATACAGTCTACCGCTTCGAAATTCAATGGGGTCGCACGGGGTCAACCGCCGTTCGCATGCGCGAGCTTCAGCACCGAGGGTCGGCCTTCGCTCTTCAACGAGCGCAGCTCGCCGTCGATGGTCGCGCCCTGATGCATCTCCAGCGTCTCGTAGCGCACATCGCCGCTGATGCGCGCCTTGGGCTGCAGCTCCAGCAGCTCGTGCGACTCCACCGGACCGACGACGGTACCGTTGATGATCACATGGCCGGCGTTGACCTTGCCGCACACGCGGGCTTTCTCGCTGATGACCAGCATGCTCGTGCCGTCTTCGGAGGCGACCACGTCGCCATGCACTTCGCCGTCGATACGCAGGCCATCGCTGAAGCGCAGCTCGCCGTGGATCACGGTGCCTTCGCCGATCAGGCTGCGGATCGTCGGCGCTTTTTTCTTTCCAAACATGGCGGTCTCCTGGCGGCTGGCGCCGCCTTCACAGTTTGACGCTTTGCGTGGCGCGCACGCTGCCGTCGCCATCGGTCACCTTGACCTGAACGACTTTTACCACGGCCTGAGTGGGCACTTCGACCGTCCCTTCGACCCGTGCGTATTGCCGCACGCGCAGCACCTTCGCGCCGCCGGGCGGGATATAGCTCCACGGTTGGCCGTCCAGCGTGCCGCTGAGCTGCAGCTCGTAACGGCCGCCAAACTCGCTCACACCCTTGCCGCTTTGCGTCACCAAGAGCTGGTACCGCAACTGACCAGGTGCGCGCGTGTCAGCCTGCAGGCCACGCACGTTGATGCCGCTGCCCGACGACGCTGGCAGCAGGCGCTCGAAGAAGCCCAGGTCGCTCTTCAGCGACAGGTTGTCGGCCTCCGCCTGCTTGAGCTGCTGCGCCAGACGCTCCTGCGCGGCGCGCTCGGCCTTGAGCAGGCTGTCGGCGGTGTCGGCAATGGCCTGGGCCTTGTCGCGCTGGCCGCGCAATTGCGCAAGTTCCTCACGCGCATGCTCCAGCTCGGCCTGGGCGCCGCGGTCCAGCCCGGCGATGTCCTTGCCGAACTCGAAGGCCCACAGCGCGATGGCTGCGGAGAAGCCGAGCATCAGCGCCAGCACGGCCCAGCGCAGCGGCCACGGCAGGTGGCTGCGCACGATCATGCGCGGGGCGCTGATCGAGAGGCGACGGCGGAACAACTTCCAGCGCATACGGTACGTCTAGAAACGAAAAGACGCCGAATAAAAGCAGCCCCCTTCGATATGTACTTTGCGTGCCGAGATCAGCGCTTGCTGAACTGCTTGCGGCGGCGAGCGCCGTGCAGGCCGACCTTCTTGCGCTCCACTTCGCGCGCGTCACGCGTCACGAAGCCGGCGCGGCTCAGTTCGGGCTTGAGCGCCGCGTCATAGTCGATCAGCGCGCGGGTGATGCCGTGGCGCACCGCACCGGCCTGGCCGGATTCGCCGCCGCCGTGCACGTTGACCTTGACGTCGAAGGCCGCGTCGTTGTTCGTCAGCAGCAGCGGCTGCTTGACGATCATGATCGAGGTCTGGCGGCCGAAGTACTGCTCGACCGGCTTGCCGTTGACGAGAATCTGGCCGCTGCCCTTCTTGATGAAGACGCGGGCGACCGACGATTTGCGGCGGCCGGTGCCGTAGTTGTAGTTACCGATCATCACCGCTC
>VBDL01000472.1 GCA_005884255.1 Betaproteobacteria bacterium
CTGCTCGACGTGCAGCGCGTTGGGCGTGGCGAGGATCACGCCATCGGGCCGCACCTCGTCGAGCAGCGGCGCGAGATCGCCGAACAGCGGCACGCCGGCGCGCTGCGCGACGTCGGCCGCGGCCGGCGACGGATCGGCCAGCGCGACGAGCCGCGCCTCGTCGAGCGGCTGGATGCGCTCCAGGTGCGCGCGCCCGATGAGGCCGGCACCGGCGATCGCGAGTCGCAGCCGCTTCATGGCGCGCTCATGCCGCGGCCTGGGTCGACGCCGTTGGCGCATGCGCGCCGCCGAGGAACAGCCGCTCGATGTGCGGATCGGCGAGCAGCTCCTGCGCAGGCTTCTGCAGCACGCGGCGCCCGGACTCCAGCGCGACGGCCTCGTCGGAGATGCCGAGCGCGCTCTTCACGTTCTGCTCGACCATCAGCACCGTCGTGCCCTGGTCCGCGAGCTGGCGCAGCAGCACGAAGACGCTGCGCACGATCATCGGCGACAGGCCGATCGACGGCTCGTCGATGAGGATGACCTTCGGCCGCAGCAGCATCGCGCGCGCGATCTCGAGCTGCTTCTGCTCGCCGCCCGACAGCGCCGAGGCCTGGCTGTGCAGCCGCTCCTTGACGCGCGGAAAGCGCTCCAGCACCTCGGGGATGCGCTCGTGCGTGGTCTTCATACCCAGCGTGATGCCGCCGAGCTCCAGGTTTTGCCATACCGTGAGCTGGCCGAAGAGGTTGCGCCCCTGCGGCACGAAGGCGATGCCGTGGGCCAGCAGCTGCTTGGCCGACGAGCCGGTGATGTCCTGCCCGTCGAGGCGGATGCGCCCCTGGCGCACTTTCAGCAGGCCGAACAAGGTCTTCAGCACCGTCGACTTGCCCGCGCCGTTCGGCCCGAGCAGCAGCGTGATCTTGCCGCGCTGGGCCTTGAACGACAGATTGTTGAGGATCATGAATTCGCCGTAGCCGGCGACCACGTCGTCGAACTCAATGCACGTCTGCTCGGTCATGATCAGTTCCCCAGATAGGCGTCCAGCACCTGCTTGTTCGCGCGGATCTCCGCCGGCGTGCCGATGGCCATCACCGTGCCTTCGACCATCACCATGATGCGGTGGCACAGGTCCATCACGAAATCCATGTTGTGCTCGATGACGACGAAGCTGCCGGGCTTCTTCCCCGATGCTCGCGTCTTGTTCAGCTCCTTGAGCAGCGTGCTGATGCCGCCCACGAGGCTCGGGTTGACGCCGGCGCAGGGCTCGTCGAGCAACACGAGATCGGGCTCGCTCATGAAGGCCATCGCGATGTCCACCAGCTTCTGCTGGCCGTAGCTCAGCTCGCCGGCCTTCTTGTCGGCGACGTGGCGGATGCGGAACTGATCGATCAGCGCATCGGCCTTGGCTGTCAGGCCCGAGTCGCCGGGCGCGAACATGCGGCTCCACAGGCTGCCCTGGTGCTCCTGCGCGGCGACGATCAGGTTGTCGCGCACGCTCATCTTGCCGAACACCTGCAGCGTCTGGAACGTGCGGCCGACGCCGCGGCGGTTCAGCTCCACCGGCGACAGCTCGGTGATGTCTTCGCCGTTGAGCTCGATGCGGCCGGCGTCGGGCCTGATCTGGCCGAGCACGCTGTTGAACATCGTCGTCTTGCCCGAGCCGTTGGGCCCGATGACGCCGAAGATCTCGCCCGGCATCACCTCGAACGACACGCCGCCCACCGCCTGGATGGCGCCGTAGGACTTCTTCAAGTCGCGTACCTTCAACACGGGCGCATTCATGCCTGCACTCCCAGCTTGGCGGCGTTCGCGGCCCGTGCGGCCGACGCGTCGCGCGCCTGGCGGCGCGCCTTGATGCGATCCGGAATGCTCAGCAATCCATCAGGCAGCCACAGCATCAGCAGCACCACCGCGGCGCCGAAGACGAACAGGTACCAGGCCTGGGCGAAGCGCAGCCACTCGGGCAGCAGCACGCCCACGGCGGTGCCCAGCAGCGGGCCGAAGAAGTAGCCCGGCCCGCCGACCACGACCATCAGATACATCATGAACGAGGTGCCCACGGCGAACGGCGCCGGCTCGATGAACTGCACCAGCGACGCGAACAGCGCACCGGCGATGCCGGCATACACCGCGCCGATGGCGAACGACAGCAGCGTGTAGGTCTGGATGTGAATGCCCAGCGACTCGGCGCGGATCGGGTTGTCGCGCAGCGCCGTGAAGGCCTTGCCCCATGGCGAGTGCAGCAGCTTCCACATCAGCGCCGACAGCACAACCGCGATGCCGAGCACGAAGTAGTAGTAGGCGAGCGGGCTTTCCAGCGACAGCCCGAGCAGTTCGGGACGCCCGATGTTGTTGATGCCGAAGGTGCCGCCGGTGAGCCATTCCTCGTTGCGCAGCACCAGCCAGACGGCGGTGTTGAAGCCGAGCGTCGCGAAGGCGAGGTAGATGGTCTGCACGCGCAACGCCGGGAAGCCGAGCACCAGGCCGATGACGAAGCAGCCGAGCATCGCCGTGGGCAGCCCGATCCAGAAGCTCACGCCATGCTGCATCAGGATCGCCACCGTGTAGGCGCCGATGCCGAAGAAGGCCGCGTGTCCGAGCGACTTCTGACCCGCGTAGCCGACGGTCAGGTTCAGGCCCATGTTGGCGATCACGTAGACGAGCCAGGTGCTGAACAGGTAGATGCCATAGCTCTTGAGGAACGGTGGCACCGCGATCAGCAAGGCCAGGCCGGCGAGGCCGAAGAGAAGGGATTTCTTCATGGTGCGCTCCTCAG
>VBDL01000473.1 GCA_005884255.1 Betaproteobacteria bacterium
CGACACCATGCGCTACTCGAAGCCCGAGATCGAGCGCATCGCCCACGTCGCCTTCCAGGCCGCGCGCAAGCGCAGCAAGCGTGTGACCAGCGTCGACAAGGCCAACGTGCTGGAGACCTTCCAGTTCTGGAAGGACGTCGTCACCGAAGTCCACCAGCAATACCCCGACGTCGAGCTCGACCACATGTACGTCGACAACGCGGCGATGCAGCTGGTGAAGGCGCCGAAGAAGTTCGACGTCATCGTCACCGGCAACATGTTCGGCGACATCCTGTCGGACGAGGCGGCGATGCTCACCGGCTCGATCGGCATGCTGCCCAGCGCATCGCTAAACGCGCAGAACAAGGGCCTGTACGAGCCCAGCCACGGCAGCGCGCCGGACATCGCGGGCAAGGGCATCGCCAATCCTTTGGCTACAATCCTCTCCGCTGCCATGATGCTCCGCTTCTCCCTCAACCAGCCCCAAGCCGCCGCACGGATCGAATCCGCGGTGCAGAGCGTGCTCGCTCAGGGCTTGCGCACGGCCGACATCTGGTCGGAAGGAACGAAGAAGGTGAGCACGCGCGAGATGGGCGACGCGGTCGTTGCCACGATCACCAAAACCACCATTACCAAGAGCTAGAAAGCTCCGGTTCGTCTCGCCCCTTCACTCCCCACCGGACCGGCGAACGAGCCGGGGGAGTCGAAGGTTTCATCAACGAAAGGGCGAACTGACATGAACTACCCCCACGTTTGCGGCTTCGCCGCTGCACTGCCCCCCGAGGGGGTGCATGCCTCCCTTGGGGCGGCCCGGCGGGAGGCATGATGGCACTCGTAGGACTCGTCGGATGGCGCGGAATGGTCGGTTCCGTGCTGATGGATCGCATGCGCAGCGAAGGCGACTTCGCGCTCATCGAGCCGCTGTTCTTCTCCACCAGCAATGCCGGCGGCCGTGCGCCGGCGATGGCGAAGAACGAGACCAAGTTGCAGGACGCCTACGACATCGACGCGCTCAAGCGCTGCGACATCGTCATCACCGCGCAAGGCGGCGACTACACGACCGAGGTCTTCCCCAAGCTGCGCGCCGCCGGCTGGAATGGCCACTGGATCGACGCGGCGTCGACGCTGCGCATGAAGGACGATGCGGTCATCGTCCTCGACCCGGTGAACCTGCCGGTGATCAAGAACGCGTTGGCCAAGGGCGGCCGCAACTGGATCGGCGGCAACTGCACGGTGAGCTGCATGCTGATGGGCGTGGGCGCGCTGTACAAGGCCGGACTGGTCGAGTGGATGAGCACGCAGACCTACCAGGCGGCCTCGGGCGGCGGCGCACAGCACATGCGCGAGCTGCTGGCGCAGTTCGGCACGCTCAATCATGCGGTGAAGGACCTGCTGGCCGACCCGATGAGCGCGATCCTCGAGATCGACCGCCTCGTGATCGAGAAGCAGCGCACGCTGGAAGACGCCGAGAAGGCCAACTTCGGCGTGCCGCTCGGTGGCTCCCTGATCCCGTGGATCGACAAGGATCTCGGCGATGGTGTCAGCCGCGAAGAGTGGAAGGGCATGGCCGAGACCAACAAGATCCTCGGCCAGGGAGAAGGCTTCGGCACGCCACCGGTGCCGGTCGACGGCTTCTGCGTGCGCATCGGCGCGATGCGCTGCCACAGCCAGGCGCTCACCATCAAGCTGCGCCGTGCGCTGCCCCTCGACGAGGTCGAGGGCATGCTCGCCGAGGCGAACGACTGGGTGCGAGTGGTGCCGAATCGCCGTGACGAATCGCTCGCGGAGCTGACGCCGGCTGCGGTCAGCGGAAAACTCTCGGTGCCGGTCGGCCGGCTGCGCAAACTGCCGATGGGGCCGGACTATCTCGCCGCGTTCACGGTCGGCGATCAGCTGCTTTGGGGGGCCGCCGAGCCTTTGCGGCGCATGCTGCGCATCCTGCTGGAGGCCGGGGTCAAAGGCTAGAAAAGTTCTCAGTTTGCAGGGCTAACCTCATGATGTTATGTTTGTTGGTCCAGCTAAGAACATAAGGTGGGGAACGGGTAGATAAATCGATCGCCATCGCGATTCTGTCGGCTGCGCTGGGGTTTGCGGCGCCGCTGACCGTTTTTGCGGCGGGGCTCGGCAAGCTCACGATTCTTTCGGCCCTTGGCCAGCCGCTCAACGCCGAGATCGAGGTCGTTTCGCTTCAGCCCGGCGAAGAAGAAGGCCTGAACGCAAAGCTCGGCTCGCCCGAAGCCTTCCGCCAGGCTGGAATCGAATTCAATCCGGCATTGAACAGCGTGCGCTTTGCGCTGGAGCGCCGCGGCAATATGCGCGTGCTGCGCCTCACCTCGACTCAAGCGGTAAGTGAGCCTTTCCTCGATTTGCTGGTCGAGCTGCAGTGGCCCACCGGGCGCCTCGTGCGCGAGTACACGTTCCTCCTCGATCCGCCGGGATACAAAGGCCCGCAGCCAATTGCGGCAGCGCCTGCGCCGGTAGCG
>VBDL01000483.1 GCA_005884255.1 Betaproteobacteria bacterium
GGCCAGGTTGTCGAGCACGTCCGCGAGGTCGAAATTCACGTGCTCGATGTCGAGCTTGCCGGCCTCGATCTTCGAGAAATCGAGGATGTCATTGATGACGCCCAGAAGCGACTCAGCCGAAGCGTGGATCTTCTGCACGAAGTTCTGCTGGCGCGCGGTGAGGCCGCTTTGAAGCGCGAGGTGCGACATGCCGAGGATCGCGTTCATCGGCGTGCGGATCTCGTGGCTCATGTTGGCCAGGAAGTCGCTCTTGGCTTGGTTTGCTACCTCCGCGCGCTCCTTGGCCTCTTCCAGCTGCGCGGTACGCTCGCGCACGGCGCGCTCCAGCTCGTCGCGGTGGCGGCGCAGATCCTCGAGCGCCTGCTTGCGCTCCTGGGTGGACTGGTCCAGCGCATCGGCCATGGCGTTGACCCGGGTCGCCAGCCGGCCGAGCTCGTCTTCGGTGCCCACGTTGCAGCGCGCGCCGAAGTCGCCGGAGGAGATGCGATCCACCATCCGCTCCATCTCCACGATCGGTCGGCTCACCATGCGCCTGAGCAGCAGGAAGGTCACCGCGTACAGGAGCACCATCACCGTGGCGATCAGCGCCGTGATGGTGCCGCGCGCGCGCTGGATGGCCTGCTCGGCGACGGCGCGGGTGAACACCACCTCCACCCGCCCCACTTCCTGCGGCGTGCCGCCCTTGGGTGTGTAGACGATGGGGCGCACGTGGACGACCACCTTGGACAGGTCGGCATCCGGCTGGCGCACGACCTCCGAGACTGTGCCGTGGTTGGCCGCCGTGACCCGAAAGCGCACGACTTCCGGGTTCGGCGCCAGTGCCTCCAGCTGCCCCTGGATGGCGCCCCAGTCCACGGTCCACATCGTGGGCGCCAGCGAACGGCTGAAAAGGTCGGCGATCCGCTCGGCACGGGCGTCCAGCTCGCGCATGCGACGCTCACGCTCCTGGTCGGTCAACAGCGTGACCGACACCGTTGCCATCGCGACCACCACCACGGCGAGCGCGAGCATCAGTTTGGTGTGAAGACTGGCCGCGCGCACTGCGACTCTCATGGGTCTCCTAATGGTCCCGCCCGCTGCGGGCGATGTACCTCTGAGCGGAGATTGTCCAGTATGCGCCGAGCGCTTCGGGCACCACGTAGGACGTGGTCCTCGCGACCCTGAGGCGACACGAGACGGTCAAGACTCTAAACGCCAGAGAGTCGTTCAGCGGTGGCTCCGCGCTGATTCTGCGTTCTGGATCACCTTGAAGTGGAGCGCGAGGCCCGAGCCCACGCGCGCTAGCCTCTCCTTGGCCATGGCGCAGCCGGATTCGACTTGAAGAGCCTCATTGCCGGCGCGGCGCTGGTGGCGTGCACCGGTGTCATCGTCGCGCAAAGCCCCGTGCTCACTCGCACGCTGGTAGCCAAGGCCGACGTGTCGGTGCCCGGTCGCGAAGCCGTGATCGCGCGCGTAGAGGTTGCGCCGGGCGGCGTCGCCGGCTGGCACACGCATCCCGGCGACGAGATCAGCTATGTCGCGGAGGGCGAGGCGACCTTGATGATCGCCGGCCAGCCCCCGCGCAAGGTCGCGGCGGGAGAAGGCTTCGTAATTCCCGCCGGCGTCGTGCACAGCGCCAGGAACGACAGCGCGACCACGGCGAAGCTCGTGGGCGTCTACGTCGTCGAGAAGGGCAAGCCGCTCGCATCCCCCGCATCCGCTCCTGCGCTGTAGGGGGTGGCGGTTCCGTCGCCCTCGCTTCGCGGGGAGGCGCTCGTCGACGGCACCGGCAACGTCTGGCTGCCTTATGACCTGCCGCGTCTGCGCGCGCCGTCGGCCGGATGGACCCGCCTTTCGTCGCGGCGCGGCGCCCGCCACGCGGGCCAGATCGAGTCATCTGTTGTCCCGATCATCGAGGCCACGCCAGCTTAGCGCGAAGCCATGCTACGGGCCGCCGCATCGGGGCGTGTCGTCCATCACTCTCGTAAGACCGCTATGGGCGACTCGTCCCTAAAGCCGCTTGTGGCGAGAGAACGCTGCCGACGCAGTTACGCCAGATCCAGATCGCGCGACCGAGCGCCGGGAAATATCTGCGCGAGCTGCGTCGCGTTCAATCCATACAGCCGCGCGAACAGTCCGCCGAGCACGGCGCGGTACTCGTTCAGCACCGGGTAGTCGCGGTTCTGGAAGAGGCTGCGCGCATCGACGGTCTGCTGTTCGCCGACGACGCGGCCGCCGCGGATGCCGCCGCCAAGCACCCAGTAGACGCTGCCGTGGCCGTGGTCGGTGCCGCGGTTGCCGTTCTCGCGGAAGGTGCGGCCGAATTCACTGAGCACGACCACCACCGTTCGCCCCCACTGCTCGCCCATCTCGTCGGCGAAGGTGGCCAGCCCGCGGCCGAGGTCGGCCAGCTTGTTGGCCAGCGCGCCGGTGGCACCGCCCTCCCCGACGTGCGTGTCCCAACCACCCACGTCGATGAAGCCGAGCTGCACACGCTCCTTCATCAGGCGCGCGATGCGCCGAGCTTCCACGGCGAAGCCCTTGCTGCTGATCGCATTGCGACTGGCACCTTCCATCTCCTCAGCCATCTCGCGGCTGATCTCGCTGCGTACCTCGAAGCCCCCGCTCACCGCCGTCGCCAAACGCGTGCCGGCGTACATGTGCTCGATGATTTCGGCCTGCCGCTCGTCAACTGACGGCTTGCCCACGGTGCGCAGCGACTGATTGGCCACCGGCTGCGCGCCGCGAAAGACGATTGGCAGCTGGTCGGTGAAAGCGAGCGCGGACAAGCGGTCCACTTCCTGTCGCGATGCCCGCGCCGCGCCCAGCACACCGGCCAGGCGATTCAGAAAG